>JAUWTY010000113.1 GCA_030614485.1 Methanosarcinales archaeon
TGGCATGAACTCTTCGCTGTATTCGATGCCCTTTACACTCCCGGCAATACCTGATGCGAACATGAGAAAACCGCCTGCACTGGACCCCAGGTCCAGTATAACATCTCCCGGGTGGATCATGCCGGTGCGGTCCTGGATATCTTTGAGTTTCAGGTATCCTGCTGGCACGTCAATATCCTCTTTCACCTCGATCTCATTTTCATACCCAACTTGCCTGGACGGTTTGAGGATTATTTTCCCATCAACCCTTACCAGGCCATTGGTAATTGCACGCCGGGCCCTGCCACGGCTGGCTACTTTTTCCTGTTCAACTAAAAATGCGTCCAGTCTCATAGTAACTAATTTACGTGTTTCCAATTATCTGTTATTCAATTAAACCCATTACAGTATTACCTATTACAGTATATTGTATTTCTACCAGATGCTTCATCCTTTGCTTTTCAGGATAAAACCAATATGCTTTTAAGTTATTAATGAATCAATAGTTTTAACCGTAAATGGAGGGACATACATGTATGGAATAGAATTTGTACCAAGTGATCCTGTTCTGAAGTTGGCTGAATATACGAAGTTAGCAGAAGACCAGGGATTTGACAATGTGTGGATTACAGACCATTACAACAACAGGGATGTTTATACAACCCTGGCTGTACTGGCCTTGAGTACCAACAAGATTAAACTGGGGACGGGAGTAACCAACCCGTACACAAGAAACATTGCAATTACAGCGTCCAGTATTGCTGCAATCAATGATATTTCCGGTGGCAGGGCTATAATGGGTATCGGTCCCGGCGACCTGGCCACATTTGATGCAATGGGCATCGCATGGGAAAAGCCGCTATTGACATCAAGAGAATCAGTCCAGGCTCTCAGGGATTTCTTTTCAGGCAAAAAGGTAAACATTGATGGCGAGAGGGTCAAGATCAAAGGTGCCAAGATGGCTTTCAAGGCAGGTAACATACCTATTTACCTGGGTGCACAGGGTCCGAAGATGCTGGAACTTGCAGGTGAAGTAGCAGATGGTGTGCTGATCAACGCTTCTCATCCCAAGGACTTTGAAATTGCAATAAAAGCAATAGAAGTCGGTGCCAAGAAGGCAGGCAGGGATCCGAAAGAAGTTGATGTAGGCGCATATGCATGCTTCTCCATTGATAAAAATGCAGAAAAGGCCGTTGGTGCAGCTAAGATCGTGGTTGCATTCATTGTTTCAGGTTCACCTGATATGGTGCTTGAGCGCCATGGTATCGATGTTGCAGCAAAAGGAGAAATTGGTGCAGCTATTGCAAAAGGAGACTTTGGTGCACTGATGGGCGGTTTGGTGACAGACGGTATGATGGATGCATTCAGTATCTGCGGAACACCTGAAACATGCGCTGAGAAAGTTGCCAATCTCCAGAAGATCGGTGTTACCCAGATCGTATGCGGTTCACCTATCGGTCCGAATAAGGAGAAGTCAATCAAACTCTTCGGTAAGGAAATAATTGGAGGCAAGTAGGTGAGCGCTGAGATCCCCGCACCACAAATGGGGTTCCCGAAGATATACCAGGTTATTAAAAATACGCTGTGTACGGCATGCGGTGGATGCGAAGCCATCTGCCCCATGCAGGCAGCCAAGGTACAGTTGTACGATGAGGCGAACTATGATAAGTTCACTCCGACTGTAGATGAACCTACTGTGGTCAAACTCTTTAGTGAGATCAGCAGGGAAGACAATTACTGTGCTAACAGGCAGTGTTATGTGGACTGTGACACATGTCTGGCTTGCCAGAACTGTCTGGCCTGCGAGCGTATCTGTCCAATTCTTGATGGCTTCCCGGGCGATGATGAATTAGATAATGTCATCGACCAGCGGATAGGCAAGAGTTCTATACACGGCCAGGATGGTGGAGCCGTTACCGGTATCCTAAAATCACTATTTGAACAGGGTGAGATAGATGCTGCTCTTAGTGTTTCACGAAATGATGATTGGGAGACCGAGGTAGTGGTGCTGACCAGTGCCGAACAGGTGGCAAGTGCAGCCGGTACCAAATATACCTATGAACCAGTATTATCCAGTCTGCGTGAAGTACTTAAGAAGTACGAGAAGATCGCTGTGGTCGGCACTCCCTGTCAGGCGCATGCGGCTTCACTGCTTCGGGAAAACCTTACAGATAAGATTAAGCTGGTTATCGGCCTGATATGCATGGAGAGCTTTACCTATGATGATATGGGAGAGAATATCATACCCAACATTATGGGTCTGGACCGGAAAACTGTAAAGAAACTTGACTTTGCAAAAGGTAAGTTTGTAGCAGAGACCGCTGACGATAAAGCTTTGGTCCCGATCAAGGAAATTGCTCATCTGGCACGTAAACCCTGCCATCACTGTATGGACTACACGTCCTATTATGCAGATATCAGTGTGGGTAGTGTAGGCAGTCCGGATGGATGGAGTACCATCTTTATCCGCAATGATATAGGAAAGGAATACCTGGATAAAGTCAAGGGAATCGAATACCATGACAAACCTATCTTTATGGATATTGTCGTGAAACTTGCAGCCCAAAAACATAAGAATAACGCATGGGACTACGAGAAGTTCAATGAGGTTGTTTGGGCTGGAGGAGAATGGACTCCAGAAGAGCATTCTACATAGGTCGATTTCAGCCATATCATCTGGGACATCAGACCGTGCTTGAATCAATCGCACGTGAAGTAGATGAAATCATAATTGGCATCGGAAGTGCTCAGACCAGCCATGAACAGAATGATTTGTTCACGGCTGGCGAGCGGGTGCTGATGATGACCAGAGCCCTTGAAGATCTGGGTGTTAAACACTATATAATACCAATTGAGGATATCCAGCGTAATTCAGTCTGGGTATCCCACATTATTTCCATGACACCACCATTCAAGGTGGTTTATTCAAACAATCCACTTGTAATCCGGCTTTTTGAAGAGGCTGGAATTGAAGTGAGGCAGTCTCCAATGTACCAGCGGGAGCAGTATTCTGGTACAGAGATACGTAAGAGGATGCTGGCCGGTGAAAGCTGGGAATCTTTAGTTCCATCTTCTACGGTTGATATTATAAAAGAGATCGGCGGCCTGGAGAGGTTGAAGTTAATCTCTGGTAGAGATTCAATCTAAAAAACTATTTGCTTTATTTTTTATTGCTAAAGTCCAGTAATCCGGTACTGATATCAAGGGAAATCCCAAGGTTTTTTAGATATTCAACGGCGCTTCCACGTCCATGTATCAATAATTCAATGAGGTCGCCTGGTTCATCCATATCAGTACTGACCATAAACGAATCAAATACATCCACTTCAAGCCCTGCCTCTTTTGATATTCTTAAGTGGTCCAAAAAACTTGTACCGTAATAATCTACATGGAATACGTCTGGTCGCCGAATAAGTAAAGCATTGGTTCCCCCACGTGAACCGGGGGTGATAACAACATCTCCTTTAAGATCGGTCATCTGGAGTATCTGCTTTTTCGTGACCAAAGGCATATCGGCCATTATTATTAATATATCATCGTTTGTGTGGCTGGATGCTTTGTACAGGTATTCATTCAATGCATCATTCAGGTTTTTTTCACTCACCAATAAGTTAACATCTGCCGGATAATCACTGTTAATAATGCTTGACACTGACGAATTTAATATATCAATCTCAGTGAATTTATCAGATTCGATAAGCGCATTGATTATGTCGTGCAGCATCGTAAGTGCAAATTCTTCTCTCTGTTTTTTTGAAAGGACTTCAGATAAACGTGATTTAGCATTATCTTTCTTGAATGGAATCACAGCTCTCATAAGATTATCAACCCTTGAATGTACCTAAACATCATACTGTATATTATGTTTAGCGATTTCCCATAGTTCCAATGCTATATATTCAATTTCTTTATGGTTTTCGAGCTTGTCAAGCCATTTTAGCGGTATTGCATCAACGCCAAGATATGCACCACTGATGGCTCCTGCAATACATGCTATTGAATCTGTATCTCCACCAGCATTGATCGCTGTGATCAAGGTTTTGGGGAAGTCCAGGGGATTTCTTGCAAAACAGTACAGTGCTGAAGGCACCACATCACTAGCCATGATAGAAGTGCCGAGAATGGAAAATGCGTTAATCTCTGGTATATGTCTCACTTTTTCCACGGATTGTATTTTATCAGCCAGTTTTACATCATATTTTCTGGCAAGGTCGGCTGCTGTTTGTATGATGGTACCAGGATCGATGTTCTTTATTGCCATTGAAACTGCAGCAGCAACTGCTACAGCACCAGCAATGGATTCTGGGTTGTTGTGGGTTGGCAATGAAGATAACCGGGCAATATCCTCCGTTTTTTCGGGTCTGCCAGGGTATAACAAGCCTATTGGAGATCCCCTCATTGCTGAACCGCATGTTGGTGAATCTTCGCCTGATTCTTGCCACCCTTTACCTTCAGCTAAACGCTTACATGCTGTTAAACTGGTAGGTCCCCATCCCCTGTTCAGTTCTGGCTGTGTTGTAATTATCTCATAATGTTTCAATAAT
>JAUWTY010000029.1 GCA_030614485.1 Methanosarcinales archaeon
AGAGACGGTCTGGGTGATACCAACTGCACCCACGCAACCAGTCATACGCTCACCAATGACCATATCCCCACCAATACGCAGGGTACTACCCGTTATAAGGGGTACACCAGTCAGTTCGGCAACTGTGGTGATGCCTGCAATGTGGTCGAATATCTTGGCCACGTCCCCATCATCGGCAACATGGATGTCGGACAGCATGGCCAGCGGCCTGGCCCCCATTGCATAGATATCACGAAGTGCCGCCCTTGCCACATGGAAACCTGCCAGGAAAGGGTAATCACTGAGCCTGCTGTGGATGCCGTCCACCGTCAACACCAGATACTCACCGCTACCGCTCTTGACCACGCCCGAATCGTCCAGGTGCGTGGAATCCACTTCCGCCGATGTCTTGCCAATCACCCGGGCTATCTGCTCGTGTGTATAAAAATCACCCATTCCCCGGCTGCCCACTCCGAACTGCCCCATGGTGATGCCTGAAGTAACTGGTTCAAGAATATCTCCTTTCAGTTCCAGGGTGGCATTTGCTTCCACCATAACTGCATGGGCTAATTCTTTTGAATGCTGTTCAGTGACATCCTCGCCCTTAATCTCACGTATGCGCCGGGCAAGCCTTTCCTCTATCTGCCCCTCATTCTCACCCGATAACAATGCACGTTTAGCGTAACCTTCAATATCCATGTCCAGAAGGATGCATATATTGATTCTTAAAGGTTGTTAAAATCGCAAAAATGTATTACCACACCAGAGAAAGACTTTTCAGTTCCCTGCTACTGACAAGCTCTTTCAATATCGCTCGCACTTCCCGGTCAGTGATATTCCCTGCCCTCTGGCTCATGCGGACTACCTGACCTACATCAATATATCCGGTGTGATCCAGCAGTTTGACAATGCGCAGTACAGTATTTTTCTGCCATTCATGTTCTCTTGTCTGGTAAGTACGTATGGAGCGGAGGAAATCAATCTTACGGAACTCGGGCCAGTAAGGTGCACAAAAATAAGCGGCACATTCGCTGCCATTTGCCTGCCAGGGCAGGAAATTAGACATCCTCTCATCACCGCCAGTCCTTATTACCAGGTCAACGTCAGGCACTGCCAGACCGGGAGAAGGGTAGAGATGAGACGAAATTACGTCTTCGTTAATATCTGATACTGCCATTTCACCACTGGAAATCTTACTGGCGATTGTCTGTGCAGTATCTACGATCTCCTGCCGGCCCCCGTAAGCCATGGCAATGTTCAGGTACAGGTTACTATAATTCCTGGTGATGTTTTCTGCCCGCATCCCGGTTTGCTTTAGTGCTTCAGGCAGTAGGTCAATATTACCGAGCATCCTGACCCGCATACCCCTCTTGTGAGTACGCTCATCATCCATCAATTCCTCAAGCTTTATACCCATAAGCTCAAACAGTTTCTGCTTTTCATCGTCTGAACGGTTCAGGTTCTCGGTAGAGAAAGCATAGACGGTTAATTGTTTTACACCCAGTTCATAGCACCAATCAAGTACTCTTTCAGTGGTATTCGCACCCTTGATATGCCCCCGCCAGGTGCTTACTTTTAACTTACGGGCATATCTGCGGTTCCCGTCCATGATAATAGCAATATGTTCAGGTACCCTGAATTCCTTTATTTCCTGGGTGAGCAAATATTCATACCCTGAATAAAGTAAAGTATCAACTATTTTTTTAACCACGCCTAAAGCATTTTGCATCTTAGTAATCATATATATTCAATATACAAATAGTTATTTGATTTAATTATATATAAAAATGATTTGAATGTTTTAAAAATGTCATTTTATCTGTGGTTATGAATTATATACATGAAACATCAATATGAGATGTAAATTATAGACTCAGGTTTTATAGACATGACTACAAACTTTCTCTGGATTTCACTGGTTTTTTTCATCATTGCGTCTTTACTCCCTCAAAAATTCAAGCTGCAACGAATGCCTGTCGGTGCTGTCGGATGGATTTTCTTTGCTGTATATTGGGCATTACAGCCTTTCTATTACATAAGAGAAGGCGACATTTCAATGGTACTGCTGATGGTATTGGTGGCGCTTTTTTGTCTCATAATTGCACACCTGATGGTAAGCACATACTCGATGTCAAAAAAAGGGATACCACTGGATAATCCAGTTGACAGGCAGAAGACATTGCTGGCTGTCACTACAGTCACTGCAATAGGATGTTTGTTCTATTTCCCTTTTGCTGAAATTGAATCAATGAATCATTTAATAATAAAAACGGTTACCACACAGACTTTCTGGCTCTCTCAACAGGTGGGATTCTCAGTAGAGAGAGTGGACTGGAATATGATAAAGCTCGGGATATACAGGGTTGAGATAGTACTGGCATGTACTGCTATTGAAAGTATTGCCCTTTTCTTTGGCCTCATCCTGGGGACCAGGGCAGGAGCAAAAAAGGTATTCATTGCACTGATGGCATCTATTCCGGTAATTTACATTCTTAATGTTATCAGGAACGTATTTGTGATAGGGGCTTATGGGTATGAATGGTTTGGAAGCGGACCCATGATAGTGAACCTGTTTGGCAAGGAATATTTCCTGCATGATTCAGCCAGCTTTTACCTAAGCCATCACCTGATGGCAAAAGGAGGTTCAGGTATAGCTTTGTTCTTCATTGCCTATGTGGTACTGAAAACTTTACCCGAACTGCTGGACCTCATTGACAATCTCTGGAAGCTAGTAAGGGATGACCTGAACCACATCAGGGGTGGATAGACATTCTTGCCCGCAACACCGGAACCCTGATTGCGGGACTGTTCGTCACTGCTACTGCGCTGGCACTGGCAGCCCTGGTGTTGGATTCGGACCTGCTGGCCAGGGAATCAGCCCTTGTATTTCTATTGGATTTATTATTTATCTGGTTCTTCAGGGACCCTGAACGCATACCCGGTGGAGAAGAGGATGATGTCGTATCGCCTGCTGACGGCAAGGTGGTGGATATCCGGGGAAGTATGGTCTGCATTTTCATGAATATACACAATGTGCATGTGAACCGGGCTCCTTTAAGCGGAAAGATAGTGAAGATGAAACACAAGGATGGAGGATACCTGCCTGCATTCTTTAAGGATTCACACCGGAACGAACGAAATACCATTTGCATAGAATCAGGTTCTGGTCTGGTCAAGATGGTCCAGATTGCAGGTACTGTAACCAGAAGGATAGATACTTATTTTAACGTGGGTGATACGGTGATGAGGGGGGAGCGTATCGGCATGATACGTTTCGGAAGCCGGGTGGATGTGACACCGCCTCCTGGGTATGTGCTTACAGTCAAGAAGGGGGACAGGGTTCGGGCAGCAGAAACAATTATTGCCAGTAAGATAGACATTAATGATAAGGAGGCAGCCAGCATCTATGCAGCAGGACAATGAAAACCCCAGTATTGTTAAATTGATAAAACTGCCTGATCTGGTGACATTGTTAAATGCACTGCTCGGTCTGACAGCTATACTTATGGTGGCCCAGTCACCATCCAATGTCCTGCATGCTTCCATACTCATTGTACTGGCGGTGATTGCTGATGGCGCCGATGGTGCAATTGCCAGGAGACTGGAATACGGGTTATTGGGGGAGCATCTTGACTCGCTGGCAGATTTAATATCATTCGGAACAGCACCTGTTGTAATTGCATTTGCAATACTGGCGCCCCATTATCATTATCCGGTATGTATTGTAGGGGGTGCATTCCTTGCTACTGGTATCCTGAGACTGGCCAGGTTTGGTGTAATTAACCAAAAAGGCGGGTTTATCGGCCTGCCCATCACTACTTCCGGCCTGATGGTCGCCTTGTATGTGCTGGCTTTGGGTAGTGGAGAAGGACAATTATTCTCGTACGGTATGCTGGCTACAATGCTGATTTTATCAGTATTGATGGTCAGCCGGATAGAGTACACAAAGGTCAGGGATGCCCGGCTCATTGGATTGATGACTTATCTGCTGATATTGGTGGTGGCGTTTTTCTATCTGGACAGTACGCCTGGTCTCATGGTAACGGCCTGGGTTAATCTCATATTGATAGGGCTGTACATTCTCTCTCCGCTCTTGAATCTCTGGAAAAAACGGTGATGATAGCTGTGAATATTTGAAAACTGTAGATTATACTCTCCTGTTTTCTTGAAATTAAATCTGGTTAGGTAACGAAAGATATGTGTAGGATACTAGAAATCAAAATTTTACCTCTATGCCCTTTGCGATAAATAGGAAAATGATTCCTGTCCCCCATTTGTTCTTGCACTCACCCGCCCGCCTGAATCACACACATCTGCCCCCTCTTACGATGAGGATGGAGGGCGGGGGCGAGGGGTGGAATATGGTGGAGTGTTGCCATGGCTATTAAAATATATAACTTGTGTAATACTTATCTAAACCACAAATAAACGCGGATGAATACAGATATTTCTTTTAAAATTAATAATCTCTCTATATCTTGCCTTTAATTTAAATTATCACCCATACAAAACTTTATCTGCGTTTATCTGTGTTCATCTGTGGTTAATTTATATTTATTTTCCTCCCCCGGTAATTCTTCACTTACCTGTGCTGCCCTGCTGCACTTACCTTCCCGTCCGCCTGAATCTCACCTCACCCCACCACACCCTCAGGCTCACAAAAGGACAGCATTCTCCACAACTTCAAAGTGCGCATCCCCGCTTACAACCTTACACCCAAGACGCCTCTGCTGTGCCACGATCAACGCATCCATCATCCCGAAATCCTTTGCCTTCTTCCTCATCTCGCTCCTGAGATCTGCTGCATCCAGCCAGTCCCCGGTTGTAATACACTGGATATCAGACAGCTTCCTCACTATGCGGTACAACTCCTCAAACTCTATACCCTCCCTGATAGCCCAGCCCTTAAGTTCTGCAAGACAGCATTCGGGAGTATAGATGATATTGTTGCCATCCTCCACCATCCCCTTTACCTGTTCACCCTTCTTTGAACCAATGAAGTATTCCACCCAGGCGTAGGTATCCAGGAGATATACCATATTACCACAAATCCTCATGCTCGGCAGCGTGTTCACGCCTGTAGGGAGCCTTTCCCTCTGCAATTCCAAATCCTGAGACCTTTTCCTTTTTGACAATATCCAGGTCAATAATATCGTGTTCCGATAAACCCAGTTCCTCAATCTTGTCTTTCGGGATGATTATTCCAAGGGAGTTGCCCCACCTCTTCAGTTCAACTGTTGCATGGCACATTCTGATCACATATAAGATTGAAGTCTATTGTATAAATAATTATACTTTATTGTATAACTCAACTTCGCTATTCATTCCTTCCACTAACAGGCTGCAAACGGCTCGCCTGCGTCTATAGCTGCGGGCGGGGTGAAGGCGAGGGGCGGAATGTGGTGGAGTGTCTTAATGGCTGTTGAAATATATAATTTAGGATATATATATATATAACATCTAATCTGTGTAAATCAGCGTAAATCTGCGTCTAAAAAATAATGTAAAACTGCCCCATCATTCGTTCTTGCACTCTCCTCCCGCCCGCCTGAATCTCACACAGCCGCCCCTCAGGCGATGAGGATGGAGGGCTGGGGAGGGTAGCGGTTTAGCTAGATGAATTCCAAAATATCAATTGTTAGATTATGGATAGGCGACAGAAGGGGGAAAATGACCAAAGCTAATTTTATTTATATTGATGAATGAACTATGATATTGCGAAATATATAATTGCTAAACTTATGATGAATGAGATAATAACCTCCAATATTGATACACTATATAAAGTTCTCTTTAATATAAAGGCTAAAAATACCCATATAAAAGTTGATAAACCTAATACTGTTAAAAAAAATTTATCTATTTGAATATTATATGCTCCCGATTTAACTTCTATATCTGTTGGAAATTCTGCATTGGTAACTATAATGTAATGTGTTCCAGTTGTTCTTGGTATAAATGTCAAATGATCACTGAGTGAAGTAGTAGTCCCCGATTCAGAACTTCTAATCGTAAATTTTTTTATCTTAGTAAATAGCAATCCATTGGAATCTGATATATTAATTTCCAGGTTTTCGTTTTGGGGAATAGTACTAGAAGTCACAGCTCTTAAAAAAATTGAAATTTCGTTGGTATCAGCAAGATTAAATTCTCCTTCAAAAGTATCTCCTGGCTCTATCTTTCCTTTAAGGACTGAATTACCGGTAAAATGCTCAAAAGCAAAAGGAGAAATTATTAGGAACACAAAATTTAAGATGGATATTAAAAATATTAAGTTAAATAAAAAATCTTTGATGTTATGAGCCATAATACCACGAACCAAAGCTACTTTGCCAAAAATATTGTTAAGCATATTTATAAATGTATCTAAATAGCCTCCTCTCTATGAGGACAAACCTACAAGCTCTCTAATACTTAAATAGTGTCACCTGACACTATTTGACAGTTAAAATTAATATGAGTGTTCTCTTTGCCTAGAAGTCAAATTCAAAATGGTGTGTTTTGATGTGCACATTTTTACTCCCCTTTCTTGCTTTCACGTATTGTGCCATATCATCCTGCAAACTATCGAGATACTTTTTGGCAACTTGTCCATAGAGATCTTGGGCAAGTATCTCCTGCTCAAGATCTTCGATGCTGTTTATTTGATCATCGTTGATATTAATTTCGACAATCAATTTTCGTTTAACCATATGCAACTGAATTAGTCATGTTTTTGTTAAAAAATGTTACGAATTTGTTGTAAATAGATACTGTACCCGAGTAAAAACTGGCGCCAAAAAATTGATAGGGATTCGTTGAATCCCTATGAGGTATAGCTGGATATTGTTTATCCCATTATGTCTGTTCTTGCTGTCAATGTGAATGTGTGATTACTCAGGTGCTTATCTAACTGAATTACACCTAACCCCGCTTTCATCAAAACACCCATTACATGAAGTACACTCAGCCTCCTGCTCCCCCTCCCTAAACTTTACGACCAGCTCAGGCTCCCTAATAAGCGGCCTGCTCAGCGACACCATATCAGCATAACCCCCCTCAAGCATCTCTTCCATCACAGCCCTGGACCTCATGCCCCCCACCAGCATCACGGGGATGTCCAGACCCTGCTTTATCATCCGGGCATAATCCCTGAAATACGCCTCCCTCTCAGGTGCATTAATCCCCGGCCTGGACATCACCTCTCCGGCCTCAAAAATCCCGCCGCTCACCTCGATGGCGCATACTCCTGCCTTCTCCAGCGCAACAGCAATCTCTACACACTCAGGCGCATCCAAACCCTTATCTTCAAAACCATCCGTGGCATTCATCTTCGCCATTATCGGGAAGTCCTCACCCACCAGTTCCCGGGCGCGCCTGATAATCTGTGCAATGATGCGCGTCCTGTTCTCCACTGACCCGCCCCATTCATCAGTACGCTGATTTGTGTAGGGTGAAATAAAACTGCTAAGCAAAAAGCCGTGTGCAACATGCAGCTGCACCGCATCAAAACCTGCGGCTTGTGCCCGGCGCACTGCCTGGGCAAAATCCTCAATGGTTCCCAGTATCTGCTCTTCGGTCATGGCCTGAGGCGTTTTGCCAGACGATGAGTCCTTCACTGCCGAGGGCGCTATGGTTTGTGGATACTTTTGCGTGACCAGGGCCTGTCTACCCCCATGTACGACCTGTAATGCAATCTTGCTGCTGTATTTATGCACCCGCTCGGTTATCTGCCTGTACGGTCTGATGAACCTGTCATCATAGATACCCTGCTGGCGATTGCTGCTCTTACCTGCCGGGTTCACGTAGGAATAGCCTGAAATGATGAGCCCAACCTCGTGCTTTGCCAGGTCCTCGTACATATCACCTATGGCCGCTGTAGGTTTGCCGTTCTCCTCTGCCAGCCATTCGTGGGTTGCCGAGCGCACGAATCTGTTGGAAATGTAAAGTCCATTAATGTCGATGGGTTCAAAGAGCATGAAAATCTATCCCTTGTTTGTTTTTACTGGTAATCTGGTTAAACATATAAGACCATACTCAATTAAAAACCCAATGAAATTTACACCTACAGGATTTGTGTATGTCCTGGAATACATAATGGCATAGGCTTCACATAGCAACAAAATTATTCAATCTATATCACTATATTGATATACAGCACGTCAAATAATGTCAGTATAATGATATAAAATATCGTAGATTATATCATCATACTGATATAACCAACTGTACTTTCCCCGTTAACAAACACAAAATTATATTTTATATACCATAGAAAATAGCGGCAAGGGGACGTTTAAGTCCCCTGTTTTTTACCAATGAACTTACCAAGACCCAGGGCAATCAGCCAGTAAATGATTGTCTGATCCAATGGTATTAAACCAGTCTCCAATATGTATTCAACTCCTTACGCATTAATCATAGTATGATTGTTTTGTTAATTCGTAATACAAAATTATACATGCACAAGTGTTTTATGCTATATTATATAAACAAGATAGCATTAATTCAATGAAAAATTTCATGTATAAAGAAATAGTTTTACACTTAGCAATTTAATGGAGATTACTTAAAAATGGATACAGAATTATCACGGATAGGGGTTTCACTTCCTGAAAACTTGCTTGAGAAATTCGATGTGATTATAAAAAACCGGGGATATTCTTCCAGGTCAGAAGGTATCAGGGACGCCATTCGAGGATATATCAGGTATTACGACTGGATGAGTAGTATTGAAGGGGACAGAGCCGCCACCATAACTTTAGCATACAACCATCATCAAAAAGGCATAGAAGACACGCTGAACAATATACAGCACAAATACCTTGACATTATCCGCTCCTCAGTTCATATCCACATGGAAAACGACAATTGTGTGGAAGTGATCATCCTGCAGGGTGAAGCAGGAAAGATTCGAGAGATATACGAGAACATTGTTAAGAACAAGGGAATACAGCACGTCAAACTGGATACTATCAATCCACAGGAACTATAGGTTCAGGAAATACAGGGCTTTTTAGGCAAATCCAGAACTGTACAAATCCTATCAGGATAAGCGTGGCTGAAAACATCAGATAATCCCTTGCCCCTACATTCTGCGTCCCTACGCACACCTGCAAATCTGCAGAATATGCACGGCACAGCATAGAGTAGTACGTGCGCTCACCCTGCTCATACGAGCATAGGAACAGGGAACTGATTGAATTTCCAATCTGTTCAAATATCCAGTGCCTCAGGGCACATTTTTATTCCAGATATCAAAGCACCTGGTCTTCTGGGCAGTCCTGATGCGCCTGAGCATGCCCCAGAACACGAACAGGTAACGCTCCATCATAATGAACTGTAGTGTTAGTTTAGCGGGCAGCCCCAGCCGGCGAGCACAGGCTACCATATCACGCATCTGAGTAGTAAAGGACAGCAGCACCACTGCCGTAATGCATACCATGAACTTGGCGAACTGCACACTACCGAATAGCAGCCCCTATGCGGTTACTATAACAAATGCTAAGATTTGTGTTACGTGTGTATCACTTTGTAACACTAATGATTGACTGTGATAGATTCGACTATATAATAAGATTTTGGTGATGGTTGTTGGCAACTATCGCCCG
>JAUWTY010000044.1 GCA_030614485.1 Methanosarcinales archaeon
CAGAACCAGCGGGTTGCTATTGCACGGGCACTGGTGAATAAACCCAGTATTGTTATCGGGGACGAGCCCACGGGTAATCTTGATTCAAAGGCCAGCGAGAATATTTATGAATTGTTGCGAAAGCTCAACAGCGAGCATGAACAAACTTTCATACTGGTAACCCACGACGAGCGCATGGCTGAAAAGACCGATCGTATCATCAGGCTGGTGGATGGCCGTATTGCAGAGAACTCCAAAAATTCTGTTTAGACCGGCAAATCACCCAAGTTTTTATCTGGTCTGTATATAATTGAGTGTCAGATGCGGCGCAAGGACAAAAAAGTGTGGATAAAGGATATGGCAGCCCAGCGAATGGTCCGTCTGTTCGACCTGGCAGATGAGTCTTTTGATGAGGACCCTGGTTTAAGTAAGCGGTATGTGTTTTTGGCTCGCAGGATTGGTATGCGGCACAGGGTCAGGATGCCATCCCATCTGAAACGCAGGATATGCAATAGCTGCGGTGCATATCTGGTTCCTGGTGCGAGTTGCAGGGTGAGAGTGAGGAGCAGCCGGGTGGTTACTACCTGTATGGAATGCGGGCATCATAAGCGTATACCATATCATAAGGCTGGAAATTAGACTCTGGATTGACCTGTATGAACAAGCGTGCGGATTATTTATCCTTGATATCCTGTAGTAGCCCGGACAATTTTCTTAAAATCCACTTAACTTTCAGTCGAACATGGATTCAGCCTGAGCCAGTCTTTTTTCAAGGTAATTGTCAATAGAGTTTTCCACATCAGGTAAGTTAGTAAAGCCGTCATACGTCCGGTCCAGGCGTTTTTCCCAGTTGTCTTTTACCGCGAACAACACTCTGGCATAGTCTTTTAGGAATTGGAATCTCATACGTTCAAACTTCCTGGCTGCTCTTGAATTACCAAAAACATTTTTGTATATCTGAGCGGGGTCTTCCGGGGTGGCGGCACCGCCTGCCAGTTCACTTCTTACCACACTGTAGTATTCAATTATGGATTCTGTGACTTTGGCAAGTTCATCCATCAGGTCCCATATCATGTATACGATTTGTTCAGCTTCCTGATTTCCCTGGGTATTACTCTCTTCTTCCAGGACTTTTGCTCCTGCAGCGTTCTTTCTCATGTAAAAATGCGGGGTTTTCCATTCGGTCTGGAAATCGGCTGCAAATCTGGCAATCTTTTCCAGATAATAGTCTGTATCGAAAATGTTCTCCGGGAGTGAACCCATTTTTCCTTTCAGAACGATTTCAGGTTGTTCCTGGAATTCATTGAGTTTATATGATTGCAGTGGTTTACTTCCATTTAGTTTGGTGTAAAGTTCGTATTTCTCGATCCATGTTTTCCAGAAATTCGTTGACCTGACTGCATTATCTTTTATCAGGATGAAATTTTTCTCTTTTTCAGTAACTAACCCTTTTGGCATTAGTATGTTGTTTATAAGGTTATTTAAAAATCTATCTTCCTCTTGTAATAGCGCCTTTTTCCTTTCCTGGCGCGCTTTTTCAGCTTTAATTCGCCGAACATTGCCACTCAGGTAATCCGGTGCATTTTCTGAAGTCAGGTCTACCAGTCCTGATGACTCTACAGGTGCTTTGTTCTGCTCATTTGTATTATTGGAAATTGTCAAACTGATGTCACTCATATTAATCCCTAGAATGTCATAGCATGTATCACTTTAATATAGTATTGTAAACGCCAGTGTGTACTATCGTGGCATTGATACATACAATATCGATACATATAAATATGATGCTTCGAAATCGTTAAATTAGAATGGAACGACGAAATATCACTTTGGAGAAAAAACATATAGATGTTCTTTCTCCTTTGCTTGAGAAGCACGATGGCAATATCAGTGCCAGCATCAGGGAAATGATAGATTTCACAAACTTGATGATAAATAATCATGGTAGCCTTGAGAATGCTATTAGTGACTCGGTGTCTATTGAAAGGATTGAGAACCAGCAGGTGTTAGTGGACCAACTGGTCTGGCAATGGTTGCTTGAGACCAGTCAGGATATGCTGCCACCAAAGGAGATTGTGGATAGCCTTATTGAACCGGTTGATGAACTGGACAATGAGGGTTTTGCCGTGCAAATTAATGAGTTATGTATCGGGCTGGGATGGAAGACAAAGATTCATTTCACGCTTCCTTTTAATTATATGTTGACTGGCGGAAGTGAGAACCAGCGCTTGCTTATTTCCAAAATAATTTGTATTTATCTGGTAAACCATCATGTTGGCATTGACCATATCTCAAACACTTACTCAAAAACCGGTATTGAATTCGGTAATAAAAGTTCGAAGGATGAGGCATACCAGGATTGCGTAAAGCATCTTGGTACACTGGATAGATCAATAAAGGAGATAAGGTATAAACCATATTTCTGGAACTCGCTCATTAATACCCACATCAATACAGATTACAACATGGTAACCCTACATAGAAAGGAATATGAGCGCCTGTTAGCAGCTGGGGTTGATGTTGATGTTGATATTTTTTCAGTGTACACAGGACTTCCTTGCAATGACATCAATCTTCAGCAACTATTGCCCACTATAAAGTCTATATTCGAAACCTCCCGGATAGTGGACAAGATAGAGATAGAAGTAGACATATTAAGGATTTTTCATTCATATACAAATCCAGACGCCATAGAGCACATTGCCAAAACTATATTGAAAATCCTGGAGTTGAACGGTTATCAATACGAGGCAATACAGGTTTCGAGTATAATCATCCTGCAGCACAAGGTTGAGATAGAAGGAAGAATCAGCGAACTGGTCAGCAACCTGGTGAAAGCTAAAGGTGGTTTTAACCATGAGATGTTGACCTTTTTGATATTTCTTGATGGTGTCAAAGAGAAGACCGAGATTAACTCGACCGTGAAAACACTTGGAGAGCGGATGGGTGAACAGATCTTTAAGGAATATGAAAAGCAGTTCAATGTTGTTGACTGGGATATGAAAACTTTCAAGGAAGCATATTCTAATATTGATATAAAATTGGGTCGTAAGTCAGTACTTGAATTGATAGATCCGAATGTGATGCATTACACTGTGAGCAGCTGCCAGATTGTACATCGACATGGCAAATTTAATAAACATCTTTGCAATCTCACACATGGTCTGTTAAAGGGGGCCGTTGACTATGTTTTTAAAGGAGATGCAACAATAAAACCAAAACAAAAGATTGGTCTGGGAGATCGTCTTTGCGAATTCTATATTGTACTTCAGAAAAAATTACCAATGCCTACTGACGAGTCACATAACCTGTAATGTCTGTGACAAGATATCATTGCAGGCTATCCCAAAAACAAAATTTCACAACACCTTGAAGTTCTGAGAGTTCCCAACATTCGGAATTAACATCTTAATACCCCTAAAGTTTGTGCATACATACATGGAAATCCACATATTTCACCAAAAACGTGTTTTTAAGCACCAATTACAACATTTTTCGTGCTCACCCCGCACTGATTTCTCCCCTAAATCCCATTTTTCAGTATCCCTTTCAAGTTTTTCCCCGCTCTTTTCACAAACCCCTCAATCTTCCCAATATTATGCACAATACACATCATCAGAAATTCTACATTTACCTTTTCCTTCCCCCTCAAAAGAAACTCCCTAAACCCTCTATTCTGTTTCATCTGGACAAAAACAGGTTCTGCCGTGTACATTTGCTCCTGATACAGTTCCTTCCCTTCAACCGTCCTCAGTTTCCCCCTCATCTCAACCAATAAATGTTCTCGCGGATCTCTTGAAATAATTCTATTTTCTGCTTTAGTGCATGCTTTTTTCAATACACAATCGGAACAAAAATTGCAGACATATTGCTTCAGGTCAGGTTCATCCTTTCGTTTTTGAATCCTTGTAAACGGTATCATGATACCCGCAGGGCAAAAGTAACAATCCTTTTCGTCATCGAATTTAAATATCGACTTCCTGGCATTCGCAGATGTCCTGGGTTTCATTGACAGGCCGCTGGTAAGGAATTCTAAGGTTATGGTATGGTAAGGTTTGTCATCTACCAGTTCCCCTGGTGTCTGGTAGTGGTCATACCACCTGCCCACCATTGCCCTGTTTAGGGCATCTGATGTCCTGGGGCCGACCAGGGCGTCCACTTAAGCTGTTTTGCCTCCCAATTCAGGTTCTCTCCCTGGAAATCATTTACTGCTGTTTCTGTGAGCTTACCGAAGGATCCGTCCACGCCGTCTTTTTCCGGGCCGGAAGTGCCCAGGTCGTAAACAAATGTTAACAGCATTTTTTGCAAACATGTATCCCGGCAACACTCAAGACGTTAAGATGTTCGATGATTTTATACGCCGTATCAATACTAACTATCAGGAACTAACACAAAAGGTCAAAGAGAAGTTCATGGTTTTTGACCAGTTGATTGGCCCGGAAGATAGCGATTAGGGTCATTTTTTGGCTAGGTATTTGTCAAAGATGGGTTGTAAAGACCGATAGACCATGTCCTGAAAAAAAACGAAATAACCACAGCATCAGTCAATGACAACCAAGTCAATCTATCTGAGCTATGTGGAGTAACATATCGTTGAGGTGAATATTAATCACTAATTTTATCGATATGCCCATTAATTATTGTATCAAGGTTATTGAATATCTCTTTTTGGTCAATGTCGTTTAACTTAACCTTAAAGCCTCTTCTGAGCTTCTTCATATTCTTAGCTGTGTTTTCTGTAAGTTTGCAGACGGTGTTCAGATTAACCTCATCAGGACCATTTTGTGGTGGATGAGAACCCCCATTCACTGTATTTATCAAATTGGATTTGGCTAAAGTGGGAATGGTAAGTGGTATAAAAATATTTTCGAAATTGGATGGAGAGAATTTTTTCATACCGATATTCTTCGAAATTTTATACGCATGGCTGGACAAATCCTTCAAACTCAACACTGGCTTTTCCTCAAGTGCGATCAATGTAGCAGCAATAATTATACTTTCATCATCCATTTTTGATATGATGTTAGCCCCCTGTCAATTATACACTTATTAACCGATTATCTGGATTACTCTCAAGTAACTAGTTTGAATTAATCATGATTATATATATCTATATGTGGAGGGTGACAAATCTGTTGGTCTTGATCATCCAACACATTCGAATATCGTATAAAGCATCAATAAATATAATTGTAAACTCTTGTGGTGAATGGTCGGTTATTCACAAACATCTGCCCTACCTGCCATCGCAAAGATTAAGGGTACATTAAGCCTATTTCATAGCATGGACTATACACAGGGAACAATAGGCCGCGTTTTCGTTGCCCGTATCGACCATGAGGAAGACTTACTGGCCGAACTGGAAGATCTGGCAGTAAATGAAGACATAAAATCTGCCTTTTTCTACTTACTCGGGGCAACCGGCGGCGCCAAAATTGTAATAGGTCCCAAACAGAAAAGCATACCTCCTGACGTTAACATTAAACAATTCGATGATGCAAAAGAAGTACTTGGCATAGGCAATATATTCTGGGAGGATGGCAAACCTAAGATACATCTTCATGCTTCAGCATCAAGCAGCAATGAGTGTCTCATGGGATGTTTCCGGGAGTTTACAGAGGTATTCATGGTAGTAGAAGTTGTGATATTTGAGATAGAAGGTATCATGGCCGAAAGGATTCGTGATTCTGACCTCGGATTCTCACCCGTGAGGTTTTTCCAGTAAAAAACCATGTCTGTTTGCGATATATTTTTATTGTATCAGGGATTGTAGGATGTACCTTCATGCCCAGGTGGCCTAGTCGGTTAGGGCGCCAGACTCATAGGGAATTGCAGAAGAGCGTCTTATGGTCTCCTGAGAAATCTGGAGGTCACGGGTTCGGATCCCGTCCTGGGCATTTTATTTTTCATATGGAAAATAACTCATCTTATCCCTTTTTAGTATGAGAAATTTATATTCATCATTAAACCCTGTATATCTAATAGGAGTCCAAATGAGAGAAGTAATCCTTAAAATTTCAATGCCTGATAACTGGGTAAAGGATGTTACTACAAAATATCCTAATCTCATTAAGTTTAAAGAATGTATGCCTTATGGAGAATCAGGTGGTCGTGGGCTTATTGAGATAGACGATACTTTGGGAATGACAGAGGATATTGTTAAAGAAATCGAGGGCCATACTGAAGTCTGTAAGATTGATATATCTCCTATTAATAAAGGAGGTGTATTAGGTTCCATTGTCACAAACAAGTGCGTCGCATGCAGGACTTTAACCGGGTCTGACTGTTTCCTGACATCAGCTTTAAGCCTTGGTGATGGAAGTGTAGAATGGAAATTAATTACAGGTGGAAAAGGTTCCCTTGTCAATTTGATTGACAATCTTGAAATGAATGGATGTAAGGTTGAATTGAAGAGTACTGAAAATTTATCTTCTGATAATATACTCACCAAGAGGCAGGAAGAGATTATCCAGGCTGCTTTTCAAAAAGGCTATTATGATTGTCCCAAGAGGATTACAGTCAAAGAACTTGCAAAAATCTTTGATATTTCTCAATCCACATTGGGTGAAATCCTACAGAGGGGCGAGAAGAAAATAATTTCTGATCATTTATATAGATAAACATGATTTTTTTTACGTATCACATACTCAAGGTAAAAGGGATATATGGATGTATTTAGTAAGCTTGCGAAAAGGTATGACGCATGGTATGATTCCGAAACGGGCCGACCCCTATATGAGAGCGAGATATTATGCCTGCGCCCGCTTGTAGCAGAATTGCAGGAACCACTTCTTGAAATCGGCACGGGGACGGGCAGGTTTGCTACAAGATTTTCCGGTGTAGTCGGCATAGACCCGGCTTTGGGAGCACTGAAAATAGCTTCAATGAGGGGAATATCGCCGGTACTCGGTGTTGGAGAGACCCTTCCCTTCAGTGATGAAAGTTTTGGTGGCGTCCTGATTATCATGACACTCTGCTTTATCGAAAAACCGATTGAGGTCTTACGAGAATCATGGAGAGTTCTTTGCCCGGGTGGTGGTTTGATTTTAGGGACTGTTCCAAAAAACTCTGATTTAGGAGCTTTATATTTGCTTAAGAAAAGGGAGGGGGATCCTTTCTTTGAAAAAGCACAGTTCTACACCTTTGAAGAAATAGAAAGAATGATTAAAAAGGCTGGTTTCAAGATAGAAAAGATACGCAGTACTCTTCTTCAGCGACCCGGCGAGAAATCGATTGTTGAAAAATCCAGCAATGCATATAAAAAGACTGCAGGTTTCATATGCTTGTTATTAAGAAGAATAGATTAATGTCATGATTCCTCAATGAAAGGATACTCGACCTCGCTGTTTCGTGTCTCGTCGGGAAACCGGGTATCTACTACCTCAAGAAGGACATCGGCTTTTTTTATTACATCCTTTTTCATCCTCTTGTAACTTGGCATGCTGGGTGCTATGGTGTATGAGGATATAAGGATGTATCGTAAGGGGGAATAGTTCGTGATAGAATACACCGGCACCAACCTTAATGCTCAGTTTTTCAAAACATGGTTTGTGACTTTGTAAGACTAATTTGATGGACGCAGAGGTCGGGTTGGTCGTGTAAGTGGAAGGGTTTTATGGGGTGGGTTGATAATTTAATAAATGGGACGGATGAAGGGAAGTATGTGATGATTGAAGTTTGTAAGGATTGATGTATATTTGGGTTAGGTTCGGATATAACGCTAAATAGGTGAGATATTCGAAGTAAGTTCGGATATACTATGTTATGTGCAATTGAGTTTTGAAAACCTTTTAATAATCAATTAACTTATTCAATATTATGGAGAAACAAAAACTATCTGGGTACATAATGGTAGGTGTAGGGTTTGCTATGCTTTTAGTAAATGCATTTAATTATCTATTCAATTGGGACATAAAATTTCCAGCATCTACTGTATTGATATTTGGTCTGGCTTTTGTTGTTATAGGTCTAGGGATTTCTCGCAAACCCTCTAAGTAGGTTTTCAAAACTCAACTTTCTCGCCTTCGTCTCGAACCACGTTGCACTCTCACTCCACTTCATTCCGTTCGGGGCACAGAACAGAGCTTAAACGAAAAGCTCGTTGTACTTCGCTTTCTCAAATTGGATTTTGGAGATCGCTCGCCTTCGGCTAACGCCAGAAGTGGCTCGTTCCAACTCTCAAAATTCAACTTCGTTTAAGCCCGATATGTTAGGCGAAATGCTCACATTGGAACACAAAATATAAAAATAATCTTGAGAACTATACAATTATGAAAATTACCATTGTTTATGATAACACCGCTTTCAGAAAAGATCTTCAAGCTAATTGGGGCTTTTCTGCTCTAGTGGAAATTAAAGAAAGAAAAATCCTTTTTGATACAGGTGCAAATGGGACCATTTTGCTTTCAAACATGCAAAAGCTAGAAATTAATCCTAAAGAAATTGAAGAAATCTTTATTTCCCATTCTCACTTTGATCATACCGG
>JAUWTY010000030.1 GCA_030614485.1 Methanosarcinales archaeon
GTCCCACCCTTGACCAGTTCACCATCAATTAGTGTAAAATCCAGCCCGTCATAGAGCAGGTCAGACCCGTCAAGATGCCCGCCCGTGATGATGATGGCATTGGCCCCCGCATCTACTATACAGCGGGCGGCTTCCTTCGCATCCTGCCAGTCATCTACCTTTATCCCGGCAAGCACTCCTGCTTCATGAATATTAGGAGTCACCACCCTTGACAGGGGGATGAGTTTCTCCTGCAAAGTTTTCACGGCATCACTTTGCAGCAGGCTGCCTCCCGCTTCTGCAGCCATGACCGGGTCGACCACCAGGGGTATCCCGTATTCCCTGACCATTTCTGCAACGGTCAGGATAATGTCAGAAGATGAGAGCATACCGGTCTTGGCATGGGCAATATCCATATCCGATGCCACAGCCCTTATCTGGGATGCAATAACAGGCGGCGGAAGGTCATGGATATCCAGCACTCCGGTAGTGTTCTGGGAGGTAATTGAGGTGAGAGCACATGTGCCGTGGGCTCCCAGCGCTGCAAAGGTCTTCAGGTCAGCCTGTATGCCAGCACCACCGCCGGAATCAGAGCCGGCAATGGTCATTACTACCGGATACTTTCCCATAATATCACTTCAGGTTAATCCATAATGTGTTATTTGTAGCATTATTTACTCTACATTAGTTATCTCAAGCAATACCTCAAAAAAATATCCGGAACCGTAGTCAACATTTGTCCTAACGGTACCTGTGACCACGACATTGTCGCCGCTTGATACTACAAAGGAATTCGGGCAACTAGCCTTCAACTGTCCTGAGCCATCGTCCAATGTAAGGAACAATTCACTAATAAGCGGAGTAGATTTCACTACCACCGCAGTCACTTTCACTTCCTGTCCTGACAGGATTGCAGCATTTGAAATAATGTCTGCGATTTGCGTACTTCCTTCGACTGGTGTTACATTGATGTCATACGTAACAACATTATTGTTAGCACTGCCATGGGGTGAATCTATGGTAGTAGTGGATGACCCATCCGAAATAGAATCCGCCATAAGCAGAACGTCGAATGTTTTACCCAACGATGTGCTAGGGAAGTTTATCATCAAATTGCCCGAGGCAGTGATCTCAGTGCCATTCTCAAACGAAGTTGTGTATCCTGCTATCCACATACTTTTGTTCTCATCAGTCACTTCTATGTAAGTATAGCCTTTGACATCCAAAGTTTGGTTGACTGTGCCTGAAATCTGGATATAGTTATATGCATAAGGATTAGACAGCACCTCACCGATTGAAACATCCACAACTGTTTCAGGGGCTGAGGAAGGCGAAAATGTATTACTGGCATCTGGTTCATTATCGGTGCAGCCTGAAACCAATAGCCCTGTCAGAACTATACAAGTTATCAATGTGATGGTGAATATATTTTTCATGTAATGTCCTCGATATTATGTTTTAAGTCCGAAAAGCCATAATTGCTTGGTTAAAACTCACTTTTATACATAAACGTTGTTATAATATTGAGCGTTTTATGGGTCGAACATTCAGCCATATCATGGCATGGAACGAAGAACACCGTCGAGGCATCTGGAAAGGACCGTACTCACTGGATTATTTCAACCAGTATGCACCATCTTCAGGTACTATACTGGATGTTGGTTGCGGTATTGGTAGATATGCCATACCTCTGGTAATGAAGGGATATAATGTGATGGGGATAGATGTCTCATTGGTTGCCCTGAGTGAACTGGGTGTGGCGAAACGGCGCCGGAGTATTGAGATGGACCTGGTGGCAGCTGATACATGCCATCTGCCTTTTCAGGATAATATATTCAAGGGGATGATTTGTTTTGGGGTTTTACAACATTTGCTTGAAGCTGAGAGAAGAGCAGCATTGGATGAGTTCAACAGGATTTTGATACCAGGTGGCATACTTGTAATGGAAGTGCTGGGCAGGGAGGATATGCGAATGGGCGGATATGAAGTAGAACCTTTCACATACAGGCGGGACACGGGTTCAGTGTATCATTATTTCAACATTTTCGAGTTGTTCGGGTTACTCAAGGACTTTGATGTGTTGGATATCAAAGAAGAAAGGAATATTAAGAACCTGGGTGGCTCAAAACGCCTGAGACATACAATATCTGCAGCTGCAAAGGCGACAGAAAGAGATAAATAATTTGCTACTGAATATAATAATTGAGAAATATCTATATACATAGTATGTACATAGTATGAAACAAAAAAACGGATGGAATTTAACGATGAAACGTATAATCATAATGTTGCTGCTAGCTTTAATTGCAACATCACTAATTTCCTTTGGTCCTGCAAGTGCTGATTCGCCAAGATATCTTCACATAACTGAGATGACCATGGAACCACAAGGACCTCATGCTTCATTTACTGTTGAATATGAACTGGATTTTATTGCCCGGTTATATGTACTTTTCCTGGGCAGCGGAAACATTGAACCTGCCATCAACGACATGTTCTACGATTTTGATGAGATAAAAATAATCAGCATTAAAGAAAATCATGCCAAGGTATTGGCGTACAACGTAGGATACCAAGACGATGATATTGGTGGTGTTTATTTCTATGATTCCTATATGTTAGGTGCCACAGTAGACACTTTTATCGTGTTCCCTGACAGTGAGAATCCAGAACGGTTATATAATGTCGCATTAACACCCAACGTGTTTATGAGGCCGGCTGAATAGACTAACCTATCTCTTTCTCTTTTTTTTCGTCTTTTTGTTATCGAAGACTGAGGGCAGATGTACCATATAGGTACCATCTTCCTTCATTGCCATGATGATTTCCTTGCGTTCCAACAATGCATCAAGATTGAGTTCATAGGAACCAGGACCCATTATCCTTACTGATTCAATACGGTCTTCGTCAGGTTCTTGTTCAACTGTTTCTTTTTCTTCAATTCCATGGTCAACCATGAACTCATCGATTTCTTTCAAGAACTTCTTTGCAGGTTCGCGCTTCACATCATCGGCTACTGTATCGGACGGTGGTGCTTCTGGCTCTTCACGGACATAGAGGAACTTATTCCAGCCGCAGTTGGGGCATCCGTTAAGTATCTCCACGGCTCCATCCGTGAAAATGTTCTCACACCTGGTACATTTATGGGGCATATTTCCACTCTGCTATGAAATTCTGTGTTTTTCATCACTGGGACGAAACCAGTGCACTGATAAGGTCCCTGTCTTTTTTCAGGGTCTTTAATTGGTTTGCAGGGCCGATGACCGTTAATCTGGTCCTGATGACAGTTTTTCTGAATAATTTATCTAATAGTTTCTGGTTCTTTTTACTGGGATAACTCTCTATTTCAATACCTGCAAATTCATCAGGAGTAATCTCTGTCATGGTCATTTCGATAAGTTTAGCTTCTTCTGAAGGAGTCAGTCCTCTCTCAAGTACCAGTATCTTACCTTCCTTGACCCCGTCAAGTATCATCCGTATCTTCTCCATGGCTGTCAGTCGAGACAGTTTATCTTCAGATATAAGGTCCATTTGTACGCCAATCATGATATCACCCGAAATGGTCTGCAATCTCTTCATAGAGAGTATCTATATTCTGTCCATTCAGCGCTGATATGGGTACCATTGGATGTTGGGGGAAAGCACTACGTATCCTTGCCGGAGAAGATTCAGGCAGGTCTATCTTGTTGGCCGCGATGAGCAGTGGCAGATTTCTGGCTTCCATATTGCCTATAACGGTCACATTCACCTGTGTGAATGGGTCCTCGGTGGCATCCATTACAAGGATGACCCCATCAAGGTCTTCCAGCCATTTTACAGCTTCTATAATGCCTTCCGTAGCTTCCTTTGCCCTTCGCTTTGCCTCTTCTTCTTCTAACCCATGAGCCATGAAATCATGGAAATCTATCTTGGTAGCCAGCCCGGGTGTATCCACAATATCCAGGGTGACCTTTGAACCGTTAGATTCAATAGTAACACCTTCACGGCGGCGAGCCCGCCGGGTCTCATGTGGGACTTCAGAGACCGCGCCCATGGCATCTCCGGTCCAATCCCTGATAATTCTATTTGCCAGTGTAGTTTTTCCCGCATTGGGCGGACCATATATTCCAATCCGTGCTACCTTCTTTTTAAATATACTTTTAAATACTGAAGATAAATTTTTTTTTACTTTTTTTATTAATCCCATTCATGTTCCTCCTTATGTATCCCCTCACGGGATTATTTTAATTTTATCTAATATTTATTTTGATATAGTTGAATTTATCGCTATTTCTGCGATATTTACCCCATAGTCACCAATCTTACTAGGGTTCCCCGTGTTTCCCTGTGACGTCAAGTTGTTTTTTAGAGGGGGATGGAGAAGAAATATCTGGTGTTATAATGAGGGTACCGTCTGGTCTGATAGTAATTCCTACATTCGTGCCGTTGGTCACGCTTACTCTATCTGCCCATCTTTTTGGAAGGGAAACCATATACGTAGACCCTCCTGTCCGCTGAATTTTACGAATATCCATATTTTCATCAAGTTATATATTGAATATATATAATATGTGATAAATACATATAAGTTTCGGACATTTGTTTATTGGGCTATTTGTATTTTATACAAAGTACTAATTTGGTAATGTGAAAAATCAGACAATACCTTCAAATTAGTATCGTAATTTCGGAGCCGTTTGAATAGTAAGATTCTTATTTACCTAGCATGTATCAATATGTTGATGTCTGAAAATTTACCTGGGTCGATTGAAGACATTATTGAACGTAGCAGGGACATATTGTCTATTGAAATGGGATGCGATGATGTGCATTTATATTGCACCACTGGTAAGATTAGATTGTGGTTTGGCAGGCTGACCAGTCGTGATGTGATAGCGGCAGTATTGCAGTGTTTTGCAAAGATTGATTCTTCTTTTAACCATGAAAAGGAGATTATCTGTGACTATGATAGAATCCCGGTATATGAAAACCATGATTATACCTTGATGTCATACGGGAAAACTGATGGTGGGTACCGTGCCCTGTTCAATATCCAGTTCTCAAAACAGTATGCACTAAATCATTTCATTGAAAGTATCGTAAGAGAACTCATAAATGGTGATCTAGACAAGACGATTCACTGGAATGGAAGCATAGACAGAATAATTTTGATTAGTAAGGAACTGGAATCAATTGATAGCTGGAAGATCTCAAAAGTGGAATATAAGGATGAAGAATGACACCAAAAAGAAAATTTGCGAAAAGGGTTGACGAGATTGATATTTCAGGGATAAGGAAGATATTTGAGTCTGCCGGACCGAATTCTGTTAATATGGGTCTCGGACAGCCCGACTTTGACACACCAGACCACATTAAACAGGCGGCCATTGACGCAATTATAGAAGGGTTCACAGGATATACTCCTAACCTGGGGATACCTGAACTGAGGTACGCATTGTGTGATAAGTTCAGGCGGGACAACAATTTCGTAGTAGCCCCTGATGACATTATCATCACGTCAGGCGCATCCGAAGCACTCCATATCGCTCTGTTGGCGCTGGTGGAATCAGGGGATGAAGTGCTGGTCCCTGATCCCGGCTTCGTGTCCTATGCAGCTCTTAGCGAATTTGCAGGGGGTAAAGTGGTAGGTGTGCCGCTGAGCGAGAACTTTACCCTTACTGCTGATAATGTGGCAGAACATATCACTGACAGGACCAGGGTGCTTTTTATCAATTCTCCATCCAATCCTACTGGAAGTGTGCAGACACGGGATGAGATAAAGGACCTGTGCCAGTTGGCAGAGGACCACAATATCACAATAATATCTGATGAGGTGTATGAACATTTCATATATTCGGGCGAGCATGTTAGTCCTGCCAGTTTATACGAAAATACGGTAACCATTAATGCCACTTCAAAGACCTATGCCATGACCGGGTGGAGACTGGGTTATGTGGCCGCACCCCATGACATCACTGAGCAGATGGTCAAGGCTCACCAGTATGTGCAGGCGTGTGCAAACAGTATCGCCCAAAAAGCTGCATTGGCAGCAATAACCGGCCCACAGGACTGCGTAACTGATATGTACAATAGCTTTTTACGCCGCCGTGACCTGTTAATAAAGGGGCTGAAGGATATCGGTATTAAGTGCGTTGAACCCCAGGGCGCCTTCTATGCATTCCCGGAAGTTGAAAATTCCATGGAAGCTGTCCAGAAACTGCTGGAAGCAGGAGTTATTACCGCGCCTGGCGAGGCATTTGGACCAAGGGGGGCTGGTCATATTCGGCTTTCATATGCCACCGGCGACGAGGATATCCAGCGGGCACTGGACATAATGAGGCAGGTGCTGTAGCAAAATGATCATAGGGGCATCATCTTTTGCATCCACACTTGAGGAATTGATAGCTGAAGTTGACTCCGTGGAACTGTACATTCCCAAGATGGGTTTATATGAGGGACGTGAACTTCAGCATGACCGTGTAGAGGCTGTTAAGGATGTATTGTCTACGTCCAGCGGAATTACATCTGTGCATGCCCCATATTATGCTGATGCACAAACATATCCCAAACCTCTACGTGTGGATACGGCACACATGAATGGTTCCGATTTTAAGCTCATTGAAGAATCTATTGAAATCGCTGCATATTTTCAGTCAAATGTTATGGTAGTGCATCCAGGTCTTGTAGGAAATGATCGGCAGGGAAGTTTTGACAAAATGGTAGATAACCTTAAACGTCTGGCAGGGTTTGCAGAGGAGCACGGCATAGTGCTGGGCCTGGAAAATAAGGAGGGTACTGCTCCCGGCAACCTGTGCTGTGAAGCAGCTGAATTGGTAAAGGCTGTGGAGAAAGTGGATTCAGGCAATCTGGGCGTTACCTTTGATGTGGGGCATGCCAACCTGACCTCAGGGGGCGATTCCGGGCTGGTGAGAGCGTTCATGGAGATGGTACGGGAATGGGTGGTGCATGTGCATGTACACGATAATATGGGAGTATGGACCGGGGAGTACGATGGTGATATACACATGGCCCCCGGAACCGGCACGGTGGACCTGTCAGTGATAGGCGAATTAGGGTATGGCGGAATACACAACCTGGAAGTGTTCTCCATAGAGGATGTGATATCTGGCAGGGAGAGGCTGCTGGCGCTATAAAATATCATTTTAATCTTTGTGTGGCATCAGAGAGGGCCAGGGGCCAAACTGATTCTGCCTCCCCCACTATGTATAAAAAAATCTATAACAATTCACAGTATAATCATTACAATGTGAAAGATGTCAACTTAATCTTTGAAAAGCAACTGTTACATTATCTGCTCCTCATTATCCTATTGGGTTTAACATATCTTATCAGCAGAACAGGAGATTTTTTCGCAGGCCAGTATTATGGTATCAACACAATAATCTGGTTCTATCTTTCAATTGCCTTTCCTGTAATACACCAGGTTTATGTGTGGTTCTGCTGGAGAACTCAACTGCACTATTCCCTGGTCACGAGGATATTTGGCGCCCGGGGATTTACTTATTATTCAATCGGTTTTTTTACGTTAGCTCTTGTTAGGATTATTTTTGTGGTCATCTTAGCCATATCCAACAGGAACTCATTCTATTATAACCAGTTTTCACTGAACATCCTGGCATTTATAATTGCCATATTGGCTGTTTATCTATTTTATTCGGTAGGCAGGTATTTCAAAATGAAACGTGCATTGGGCATTGACCATTTTGACAATTCTTATGGGGACAGGCCGCTGGTAAAAGAAGGAATTTATAGATTTGTCGATAATGGGATGTACCTATTCGGTGTTGCAATAATCTGGCTACCCGGGCTTGTTTATGCATCTAAGGCTGCCCTGCTGTCTGCCCTCTTCACTCATCTTTACATTTGGGTTCATTACTATTGCACAGAGAAACCTGACATGAAGAGAATTTATACAGTGGACTGATTTAACAAAAACCTTTATCTCCCTCTCCCCCCATAAATCCCACAGCAACCATGAAAAAGAAACTCTACGTACCTCATCCCGGACATTTTGAAGGGCTTGAGCAATTACTGGCCAACTCCAAGGACATTTATTCAATTTACATGGCAGGTTCGCCGGATTACATCGGCACGGGCCGCGTCAATCTCGGGCATGCAAGTCTTGAGGAAATCGCCAAACATACCCAATACTGCCATAATAAAGGTGTCAAGATAGAAATAGTACTGAACAGTTCATGCATGGGCGGCCAGCAGTTGACTACTGAAGGTTACAATCTCCTACACTGGTACCTTTCAAACCTGGAGGACATCGGTGTGGACACTGTTGTGGTGGCAGACCCTTACATTATAGAAATGTTAGACCAGGAGTTCAATATACCGTCTGTAGTCAGTGTATTGGCATTTGTGGACAGCTCCCAGAAAGCTGAGTTCTTTGAACAACTGGGTGCTTCGTCCATTGTAATTGATTCTAACGTGAACCGTCATTTCGATGTACTGGAAGCTATCAAGGATGCAGTGGACTGCGAACTCAAACTGCTTGTCAATGAAGGATGCCTGTACCGCTGCCCGTTCAGGTATGCCCATTTTAATTTCTTCTCCCATGTTAACGGACCGCCACCCCGTCCCAATGTACAGGATGACTATTATTACTACAAGTGCCTCTCGCTGCGCATCAACGACCCGTCCCTTATTATTAAATCACCATTTATCAGGCCGGAAGACCTTGAGGAATATGCCCATATTACAGACGTTTTTAAGATAGGGGGGCGCTCCCATTTATTGAACTGGATACTGAACTGTGTAGACGCCTATACCAATGAGAGTTATGACGGCAACCTGATGGACCTGATGGATTGCCCGAAGGACCTTGTCGACCTTTTCAACATTCCTAACAAGGCCCTGGACGGTGCTATCGAGCAGTGGAAGACGCACAGTACAGTGTGCCACACCTGTGGATATTGCGAGCGTTTGGCAGATAAGGTTACGCAGATGTATAGCCGCATGGGTACTCCTGATGAAAAGCTTGAGCAATGGACTACATTAACGAAAAAAGGGATTGATACATTATGACCCTGGATAATCTTCTAAAAACAAGAGCTAACCTGGAGGAACGTATCAGGCAGCTTATCGGTCGGGCAGTAATGGTAATTGAACTGGACCTGTTTGCACTTCCCTGCGGCTGTTCGGGATATACGGCCAATACCCGTGGCCTGGCTTTGGACGACCTGGAAGTGTTTGAGGAACATTTCCTCAAATTATTAAAGGAAAATGCAGAAGCTGTGGGTGTATCACCGGGTTTTATATTTGCCAGGATAATTCCGGGCACGCAGGAGATAGCTGCCCTGAATGTACGTGAACTATGCCCCCGCTGCTATTCGGATTTTGCAACAACCAGCGGAAAACGTCCCAGGCCTGATATTTATATATTTCATCTTGTAAAGCGGAAACGGTAGTAAGGTAATTTTGCCCATGGTAGAAAATTAAATATATATGTCCATATAATATATATAAAAAGATAGATGATTTAGAAACAGTAATCATACGAGCGATATTGTATCACAAAATATATAATAGTAAAATATCGTTATTGATAATGATTTAAAAA
>JAUWTY010000104.1 GCA_030614485.1 Methanosarcinales archaeon
TCCAGTGTGATATCATACTGAGTAAATCCCCTGTCAAGTCCACTATCTGCCAGGGTCTGGAAATGTGAAAGAGCATCTTGTGCAGGATAGTAATAAACTGTAGTTCTGGTAAAAGTGTCATCATCATTCCGGTGTATCCCAATATAGTACAAATCTGCGAATGCGACCTGTGAATTCACGGCCTGGTACTCGGAATACTCATCAGAATGATTCAGCACAGGGAGGAATATATCATAGCCCGTTGAAGGTACAACCCAGCTTTCAACTATGGTAACTATTTCTTCGGCAGTATCACGGGATGAAGTGAAAATAGTTGGTACACCCATGACATTTGTCCCCTTTACATCAGTTCTCAACAAGATTAAATATTGATTGTCATCCGAAGGAAGCCCTATATATTCAAATGAAACGATTTTTGGACTCATAGTACTAAGTAATATTATTTCATCATCAGGCAACTGGGCATAATACATCTGTAGGGTACTGCTTTGGTACAGGTTGTCAACTTCACTGCTTGATAATGGTCCAAGAGTGGTGATCTTGTATGACAATTGTTCATGCCAGGGCTGGAATGCAGTGTAATTAATATAATCCACATCAACAAAAAGGGCTGAAGTGACATTTGGTGTTGACATCTGCAGACCATCGGTTATGGAATTGAAATTATGGAATACCTGTTTCCCACCGACATTGAAATAATCTTCAGTTACAGTACTAATTGATTGGATGCCTCCATTATCTGAGCTGTCATCTCCAATGAAATATATCACTGAAGAGAGCACCATAGATATTATCATAAAAGCAGCTATGATCTGGACACCAATTTTTGAATTCATTTAGGACCTATCCTTTTGTTAACTTTCTTTAATTCAAAAGCATATCTTATAACTGTTTTGATGTCACAAAGTATAAATATGCTGTACGCATCTATACACCAATGTACAAAAATATACATTTTATTGGTGATGTAATATGCAGGAATTTATCCAGAAAATAACATCAGGACACGACCTGTCATCAGACGAAGCAGAATCTGCCATTGGCAATATCTTTGCAGATGCTACTGATGCCCAGATAGGTGCATTCCTGATAGCACTCAAGATGAAGGGCGAATCGTCCCAGGAGATAGCCGGACTGGCCAGGGGCATGAAAAAGGCAGCCAATACCATAAACCCAAAGGTCAGCGGCACGTTGGTGGATACCTGTGGTACTGGCGGGGATTCGTCCCATACCATCAATGTGAGCACGGCCTCAGCTATCGTAACCTCTGCTGCCGGAGTACCTGTAGCCAAGCACGGTAACTATTCCATTACTTCTAAGTCAGGAAGTGCGGACGTATTAAAAGAACTGGGTGTCAGCATCGACCTGCCTCCTGAAAAAGTTGAACAGTCCATTGAACAGGTAGGGATTGGGTTCATGCTTGCCCCCGTGTTCCACCCATCCATGAAACGAGTGGGAGGACCCAGGAAGGAACTGGGTGTGCGTACTGTGTTCAATATCCTGGGACCGCTGACAAACCCGGCAAATGCCAAAGCCCAGGTGATAGGAGTATTTGATGAGTCCCTTTGTATTACCATGGCAAATGTACTCAACCTGCTGGGCACAAAACGTGCATTTGTGGTACACGGCAGCGGCCTTGATGAGATATCCAACCTCGACCAAACCACAGTGGCTGAACTGAATGGTGGTAAAGTGGAGACATATTCACTCACTCCTGAAGACTTTGGAATCAACAGAGCAGCAATGCCTGATATCAGGGGCGGGACACCACAGGAGAATGCAGCTGATATTGTGACAATATTGAAAGGAGAAAAAGGGGCTAAACGTGATATTGTTGTTATGAACTCTGCCGCTGCGCTGGTAGTGGGTGAGAAAGCATCTGACCTGAAAGACGGCTTAGAACTGGCACAGCAGACCATAGACAATGGTAATGCACTGGATAAACTCAAGGATTTCGTGAAAATTGCAGGTGAGCCTGACCAGTTGAATAAATATCTGTGAGCTCTCATGCACAAATCAACCGATAGCCAGATGTTACAAACCAGCCCCCTGGTTACCAGGGTTAAGATATGCGGTATGAAGGACCGGATTTCAGTCCAGATGGCAGTACGCTACGGTGCAGATGCCGTTGGATTCATTACCGAAGTCCCGGTAGATACTCCCCGCAAAATTGACCGGGAAACTGCCAGGGACCTTGTTGCCAGTACACCTCCTTTTGTCACATCCGTAATGGTGTGTATGCCTGATGACCTGGAACATGCACTGGAATTAATTGAATATGTGCGACCTGATGCTGTTCAAATCCACAATTCCATGGCTGTTGAGGAATTGAATCAAATCAAAGAATCCAGTCGCATGAAACTTATCAAAACCGTACATATTGACCGGGATACTGATATTGGAAATACACTTGCATACATATCACAACTGGAACACTCTGTCGATGCCATACTCCTGGATACGAAAGTTGATGGCAAAACAGGGGGTACGGGGGCAGTTCATGACTGGACCATAAGCCAGGCTGTAATTGCAGGCTCATCGCTGCCTATCATATTGGCAGGCGGCCTGAAACCCGGAAATGTGGCCGAAGCTGTCAGGACAGTCAGACCTTATGCAGTGGATACGGCATCGGGTGTTGAGACCGGCGGCAGTAAAGACGGGGACAAAGTAAAGACATTCATCCAACAGACACAGGGAGCATAATTATGAATGAGATACAGCTTGATCTGACCCAAACCGAGTTCTGTGACCTGGCAGCAGAGCGCAGACCCGTCATCATCCAGATGAGCGCTAAGACTGGCGCACGATGCACTCCCTTTGAACTTTATCATGCTTTAAGGGAGAACAACAACGAAACTTGCAAGTATTCCTATTTACTGGAGTCGGTTGAGAAGGAACAGCGTCATGCCCGTTTTTCATTTGTGGGAGCTGATCCGGATGCTGTGGTTACGGTAAAGGACCGGGTAGTAACACTGGAATACCCGGACCTCACACCTCTGATAAAGCATATTTCAAATAACCTCGACAGTGTTTGTGAGGTAAGGGAAGATGGGATGCAAAAAAATCATTTGACTGGAAAGATCAAACCGGATTTTGATACCCTTGATGCTGTAAGGGCAGCTTTCCCTGCCAACGGTACCGTGCTTTTGAACAATACCACTTTTGACAGGCAAACTTTCCTCGGAGGTGCCATCGGGTTCAATTCCTATGACCTGATACATGACTGCTGGATGGATAAAGCATCGGCTCATACTTCAGAGTTTCCTGATGCCCAGTTCGCACTGGTGAGCAGGACCGTGGTGTTCGACCACCTGACCGATACCATCCATGTGGTTATGACGCCGTTTATTGGTGAGGAAGAAGATGCTGCATCTGTTTATGCACAGGCAAAGGACGATGCCATAAAACTGCTACATATCATTGAAGAAGCAAAACATGTTGTGTTTACCCCTGTCTCGCAGACATCCCTGATTGGAGATATGGTTTGTAATATAGACCAGCAGCAATACGAAGATGCTGTAAAGCGTGCACGACAGCATATCATCGACGGGGACATTTTCCAGGTCGTACCATCACGCCGATATGAGTTGGACATAAAGCAGACACCTATGGAAGTTTATCATAAATTGAGGGAAGTGAATCCCAGTCCATATATGTACCTGTTCGAGTTCGATGATACAGGAATTATAGGCGCCAGTCCGGAAACTTTGCTGACCGTCCATAGTAGGAAATTGATCACCAATCCAATTGCAGGTACCTGTCCCCGTGGAGCCACGCCCGAGGAGGATGAGCAGCTTGCACTTGAGATGCTGAGTGATGAGAAAGAGCGTGCTGAACATGTGATGCTGGTAGACCTTGGACGGAATGACGTAAGAATGGTAAGTAAACCCGGCACGGTAAATGTGGAGGACTTTATGAGCGTAATTAAATATTCACATTTGCAGCACATAGAAAGTACAGTAACAGGGCTGATGCGGGATGAATGTGACCAGTTCGATGCAACCCGTGCTATTTTCCCTGCCGGTACCCTGTCCGGGGCGCCCAAGATCAGGGCTATGGAGATAATCGATGAACTGGAAACCTCTGCCAGAGGACCTTACGGCGGTGGTGTGGGATATTATTCCCTTAATGGAGATGCAGATTTTGCCATAGTAATCCGTACGGTTGTAATGAAAGCCGGTAAGGCATATATCCAGGCGGGTGCTGGTATTGTGGCCGATTCTGACCCCACTTATGAGTATAACGAAACCGAGCGAAAAATGGCTGCTATGATAAAGGCACTGGAAGGTGGCACATGAAGGTACTTTTCGTGAACAATAAGGATTCCTTTGTATGGAATCTGGTGGACTATGTGTCGGTTTTTGAACCTGATACCCTGGTGGTGCCTAATACCATAAGCTTGGATGAGGTCAGCCAGATTAGCCCGGATGCCATAGTGATATCACCTGGCCCGGGCAATCCCCACAATCCTGCTGATGTCGGTAACTGCATTGAAATTATCAGGACATTCGGGCCCCATACACCTGTGCTGGGTGTGTGCCTGGGTCACCAGGCCATTGCAGTTGCCTATGGTGCCAGGGTGATACATTCGCCGAGCGGTCCGGTTCATGGTAAGACCTCTGAGATAACCCACTGCCAGAGCGGTTTATATGCGGGCTTGCCCCCGACAATAGTGGGGGGACGGTATCATTCCCTGGTGGTGGATGAAGAGAGCCTGCCGGATGTGTTGGAGGTTACTGCCAGGTCCGGGGATGGTATCATCATGGGGCTGCGGCACAGGGAGTATCCTGTGGAAGGGATGCAGTTCCATCCTGAGTCTGTGCTGACAGAGGTAGGGATGAAGATTATCGAGAACTTCCT
>JAUWTY010000078.1 GCA_030614485.1 Methanosarcinales archaeon
ATAATCAATGTTTACACTTATGTCATGTATTTACCCTGTCAGTTCCCGAAGCCGCTCATCAGTCAGTGGCTTTGGTTCACAGGCCGTATCCCGCTCCATGATGGCCCTGGCAAGTTTACGGTACACTCTGGCGATGTCACTATCAGGCTCCTTCTCGATTACAGAATACCCTGCCCTCTCACAGGTCTGGACTAAGTCCACCTTTGGGATGAAAGCCAGCAATTCACTGCCCAGTTCTTCAGCAAAAGCCCTGACAATATCCTCTTCATTCTCTGCATTGCGGCTATTGCATATGACTCCGCTGAGTGGATTGCCCAATCTGGCAAATCCTTTGCAGATATTATTAGCTGCATACAGGGGCATGTATTCGCCAGATGTGAGGACATAGGTCTCGCTGACCAGCCCCTTGCGAATGGGCGCCGCAAACCCGCCGCATACAATATCCCCGGGCACATCATAGATGATAAGGTCGCTGTCCTGCATTACCGTGGAAATCTTTTGCAGCTTCTTGATAGCCACAATAATACCCCTACCAGCACAGCCTATACCCGGCTCAGGTCCGCCTACTTCCACGCACCTCACTCCTTTGTATCCTTCAAAGACCACCTCATCCTCAGTGATTTCCATACCCTGCTGCATCAGGTCCATGACCGTAGGTATGCGGTGACCACCCAGCAGGGTGATGGACGAATCACTCTTTGGGTCGCAGCCGATAATGGTGACCCGGTACCCTTCATCAGCACAGGCGGCAGCCACATTGGACGCAGTACTGCTCTTACCGATACCGCCCTTTCCGTAGATGGCTATCTGTTTCACTCTTTCTCCTCCTGTACCAGCTGGCGCAGTGTGGCACCGAACTCGGATTCTATAATATTGCTGACACCCAGGGTCTTGGGATGCAGGTCTATTTCAACCACCACAAATTCATGCCCCATTTCCTTGAGCGGCAGCACCTGTCTGGGCCCGTTGGTCACTGAGATGACCTCCATACCCTGCATGTTGTCCATGGGAATGGCATGGGGCACGCCCGTAATAACTGCAAAATCGAAATCAGGGTATTTCTCTGCAAGCAGCCGGTTCACAGTCTCACCGGCTATAGGGTACTCATCCAGCCCGCCAATAATCTCGTGTACTTCAATACCCATTTCCTTAAGGTCGCGGTTGATGTTGCGGGCATGGTCCCTGACCCTGTCAAGTCCTACGCTCTCATCCAGGTTTGCCATATTGATTATTTCTGATGTTGAACCCAGTTCCCGAGCCGCCTGGTTCACCGCTACATTGATATCAGCGAACATGTACCCGGTCTCCTTTTTGGCATTCATGATGTTTATGCACCGCTTGCCTTCCTTAAGCAGCTGGATAATACGCTTTGCAACCGTATACTTGGTATCCCCCCGGCTGGGTTCCAGGTATGCCTTACTGGCCGCGCCGTGCCGTTTCTCTACCTCAGTTGCCTCTTTTAACAGCACTTTCTGGCGCTGGAATTCCTCCTCACTGAGTATGCCGACGGCCAAAGCTGATTCCAGTGTAATGATAACGCCCTTGGTATTGTTGGGGTAGCCTGCATGTACTTCCACTTCGAGTACAGGCATGTCAGGATTTACTTCGAGCACTGCTTCATGCAGTTCTTCGCCAATTATCATGCTGGCACAGGTTCCCACAATACCGATCCGTTTCGGGTTGAACATCTCAATGACCCGTCTCAGCAGGTCAACCAGTTGTTGATGTCCTCCGAACACGAACCCGGATTCATCCAGTGCAGTGGTCACCACCCGCAGGCCGTCCTCTTCCAGGAGCCGGGCATGTTTGAAACTGCAACCGGGCGGGCCGTGGAGTATGACCACGTCCACGTCAAGGTCGCGCAAAGTGTACAGGGCTGCCACGATGGAACTGGGTCTGGGATGCAGAATTATGGGTTCTTTGGTTAAGGGTACAGGGCTCATTATTATTTCCTCCTTTATCTAAAGCACTTCACACATGAAATTATAATATCATCTTCGCTTGTTATTGATTCAGCCATCTCGATGGCACTGTTAAGGCTATCGGCAGTCTGGATGTTCTCTCCTTGAATAGACTGCATCCGCTCGCCAACCAGTATTATATTGTCAAGTTCGTCTCCTCTTTCGTTAACAAAACCCGCGGCATCTTTGGGATCAAGTCCTTCGCAGACCTGCTTAGCCTCCTCGCCGAGGATAAGCACTTTGTGGCCATGGCTGGAAGCCAGGCCATTTGAATAATCCAGAGCCTGCCGAACTGACCTGATATTCATACCTGAATTGGAGTTATCCACCAACCTGCGGCCCGCCCACTCAACTACCCGCATCCTGCCGTGCACTCCCGCAAAATCCATCAGCGTGGATTCTATCTTTGCGTCCTCCACTTGTAGGATTCTGGCGGCTGCGACTGCACATACGATGGCAGTGGAATAGGATTCGGCATCATAACCGGCATTGGGAGTGAACCTGACGGTTCCGCCGCTGTTTAAATGAACTGTCCAGATGCCTCTGTGGGAGCGCTCCAGGTACACATCTGCATCCGTAGTATCACTGAAGGTAATGATATCCACATTTTCCGGGGGGTTCAAGGGGCCTGCTGAGGCATTCACAAGCAGGGTGCTGCCCGGTCTTGCCCGCTCTACCATCTGCAATTTGGCAGTAGTGGACGTGCTGGTGCCATTTGCTATGGTGTACTCATTATCCAGACTGGTGATGATACCCACATCTGCCCTCCCCGTACCTCCGAGTGACACCTCGAAGATGTACAGGTCGGCTTCAATACCGGTGCTGTGTTCCAGTGCTTCAAGGATACTGCTCGGGGTTATGCTCAGACCGTGATGCAATTTTGTTGGCACGCCTTTTACCCAGTGTTCCACTCCCCGGCTGGTGTGGGAGACCACTGACAGGCTGCGTGATGTCATATCTGCTAATAGTGTTGCAGTACTGGTCTTGGCACTGGTTCCTGTTATCTCAACGATGCGGGCATTGCTCTTAAAACCTGATAGCAGTTCACCCACTGCCTGGTGATGGGTAATAACAGTATGCTCACCGGCACCGGGAATGTGGGACGGGTCAAGGTGCACCGGCGCCACTATCAGGTCAGTATTACACTTTGTATTAATTTCAGAATTATTATCTGGTTCTCTGGCAATATTTATGCCAGAATGTTCGAGCCCGGCCAGTACATCGTCATCAGTGGTGCCGTATACATCAACGGCTGTAACACTGCGCGCATATTTTGCGATGTGCTGCGCCAGGGGAATGCCGCCGTGGGTCAAATCCAGCACGGTGACATCTTTGTCATCGAACAGCATGGATTTATTCTAGTGCTTCCAGTGCTCTCTTGTATGCTAATTCTGCTATCAGCGGGTCGGCACCCAAGGGCTCGGCATATACCAGGGTAACATCATTACCATTGAGCTGGATAGTGGTCTTGCGGTCTTCCCGGCTGATACCCAGTATCTTGGGGATGTCTTCTGTGGTATGCACACCATGCGCCAGGAATATGGGTATGGCCACGATGGTGGATACTCCGGTACCCTCGAAGGCTTTCAGTCCCTCGTCCATAGTGGGGCCGTTCATGTTCATAAACCCGGTCCTGACAACCGTATTTTCATATTTCTCAGCTATAAGGTTGGCAACTCCTGTTACCACTTCTTTGTTGTGTTGGAGCCTGCTTCCATGCCCCAGTGCCAGTATTCCGATTTTTTCTGTCATGTAATTCCTCGTAAACAGGTTGATTTTTATGTTCGTAATACGATTTAAATTAAAAGTATTACTAGAGATTCTCTATTGTAATTTTAATCAAATATAATGGTTTTGCATTAAAAAAGCCAATCTTAAAATATTATTAGCTAATCGTTGACAATTCAGATTGAGTAGTTTTAAAGGGTAGGAAATATGGAAGATCATGTCAGGGTATCGGATATCAACAATTACCTCAAATGTCCACGTAAGGTCTATTATACTTACCAGGGACATGAACCCATCAGAACCGTCACCCCTTCCTATGTGGCCGCTCTAATCATAAAGGAAATGGCACAGGACTATGCAGACGTGGTCACTTCCGAAGATATGGGTTCATCTTTGCAGTCATTGCTGGATATATCCGCACAGCAGATAACTATAATATACCGCAATGAACTTTCTGACATTGATCCCGAAATAATATCCCAGGCAACATCAGAAGTACGCTCACATCTTGATGAGGTCATGAACGGCATCCAGGCATCCATGGCGGCACTTGGGGTTGACAGGCTGCTGGATATTTTCACTTCACTAGATGTTGAATCAATACTGTATTCTGAAAAACTGAGCATCTCAGGTAGTCCTGACAGGCTGTTGATGCTGGATGGCTGTTTAACCCCATCTGTAATTCGCACCGGGAAGGCTCCTCTTAGCGGTGTATGGAAAAATGACCGGCTCAGGCTTACTGCTTTGTCCATTTTGCTTGAGGATAAACATGACAGCGCGGTTATGAAAGGTGTGGTGGAATATGCCAGGTACGGTATTGTGCGCGAGGTGCCAATAAGACGTGCAGACAGGAGAAAAGTGCTGACACTTGCGGGCAGGGTCAGGAAAATAAGGGACGGCAGGCTGCCGGACAGGCCAGATGACGCACCATGCGACTATTGCGGGCATGTTGAACACTGCCAGGTCACACAGACCCTTGCATCCCGGTTCTTTTAAGGTAAGAGGGTAATATTAAAGTACGTTTAAGTCCAGTTAGTGACCGTAAGGTATTTAAGTAAAAAATGATAAATATTGTTCGTACTGTATCGAACAAATCCAATTTAAATATGTGATACTATGATCGAAGTAACAGAATTAGCAGCAGGAGAACTGAAAAATCTCCTTGAACAGGAAAATAAACAGGACCATGCACTGCGTATTTTTATAGCAGGTATGGGATGCAGCGGTCTCAGTTACGGAATGACCCTGGATGACACAAAGAAAGATGATGACCTGGAAACGACCAGCAATGGTGTCAGGTTATTTATGACATCAGAGATTCAGGAATCACTGGATGGCGCAGAGATTGATTATATTGACAACGAACAGGGCAAAGGTTTTGTAATCAACGATCCCAATGCACCCAAGTGCGGTTCATGCTGTTCCTGTTAAGTATATTTATTTTGCAGCCTTTCGGGCTGCAATCATCTTTTTTTCAAATCATCATTTGTACCAGTTTGATTTTGATGGTGCCGTGAACATAGTACAGGGTGACACAATACCAAAATACTCCCATTTGGCCTATAGGTTAACCTACCTTGTCACCAAAACAGCATTGGTGATAACAATGTCCTCCGAAATCCCGAAAGAATATCTACCAACTTTTAATCGGTGAATCCAAACACAGATTTATAATGAGATCCGGCGAGACCATTCATTCTCCGTATAATCTGTCGAACACTGTCAGAACTCTTTAACTCTTATTTTGACCTATATTTTAGCAGCCAACGAAAAGAAGGTCAGATAATCTTCCACGCTGTTTCCATAGATATTCCTCCTGGTGTACCAGTCGAAGAAATGCATCTGGTTTCAGTTAGGCTAACCCTTTACGAAGCCGACGACTGTAAAGTCATTAACCAGCAGGAGCTGTTAGATAAGCGAATCATCCGCTTGAGTAACGAAGCATATGTACAGGGTACTCTACTGACGCAGGCAGACATGGCCATCCTTCTCGCTGAGAGCACAAAAACCATTATGCTACATGGAAAGGCTCAGTACATCTTTGACTAAAAAGGCTAATAATATACACTGCCTGAGATGCAATCCATTTTCCGGCCTCTATAAACCACACCTCTCACAGCACCAGCCATTACACTCATGCAGCGGCCCGGTGGTGCGGACGGCCAGATTCAAGAAACTAAACACCTCTGTGCACTCGGTCTCCTCTGTGGTTGAATCACGCTGGGTTTAGCAGTTCACAATTCTGACTCAGAACCAAATTACATCAACCTCAGTGCCTGCCCCGTATCCTTCAATATTGGGCGGCACCACCACATAACCGTCA
>JAUWTY010000004.1 GCA_030614485.1 Methanosarcinales archaeon
TCCCGTATGGCAGATAATGTTTCATCATCCCTGCCCAGTCCCATACCGATCACTACCACGTCATGAGCCTGAATAAGCTCTTCCAGGACAGGTAAGTCCTGCCTGTGCAATCGTTTCTTTGATAGTTTCCTGACTATCAGGTTTGGTGAAAAGGATGCCACTATACCGGCAACGCTCTTCGGGACTGCCACGGTCACAATATCAGCTCCCGCCCGCAGTGCCGCCATTCCTGAAAGGGCCGGCGCACCGGTATATGCACCGCCGCCGATAATCAGCACCCGTCCGCCTTCGCCTTTATGGCTATCAGGACGCCGGCCGGTTACCAGTTTCAGGTCACCGGGTCCGACTATGATCCCGGCCTCAGGCAGGATGCCAATATCTGCCACAGCAATCTCTTTAATATAGTCCTTTGCGACCTTTTCCATCAGACCTGGCTTTGGTAAGTGGAAAGTAACCGTTACATCGGACTTGACCGCTTTTTCGAACTTGCCACCGTCAGGGTCCATGCCTGATGGCACGTCAACACTGACCACCTTAGCGTCAGAACCGTTTATCATGTCAATGACTGTTGTTTCCGGTTCCCTTATGGGTCCCTTTATACCGGTGCCAAAAATAGCGTCCACTATCACATCGCAATCTGAAAAATATGCCGGGTCCAGGCCTGATACATCTGTCACTTCGATGACAGGTATACCTGTGCTCTTGAGAATAGAAAGATTCCTGGCAGCCTCAGGCTTTTTGACATCACCGGACTTACCCAGAAGTAATACTTTCACCTCATAACCAGTCAGGTGCCGGGCAGCCACGAAAGCATCTCCCCCGTTGTTTCCCCGGCCGGCCACTAGTAATACCCGCTCCCTGGTAGGGAGTTTCATCACCTCGGCAGCCACTGCTGAACCTGCATTCTCCATTAACTGGAGCTTGGACAGTCCCAGATATTCGCAATTTGTATCCAGCGCATCCATCCGCCTGGAAGTAATGGTTTTCATGTTTAAATTTCCCCAATGTTACTTAATTAATGTTTATAGGGCATGATATAAATTAATTGTTTATTGTCAGTTTCTGGTCAATCACAGACAAAACCTATTTATTCATGTAATTGATTTCAACACTAAATCAAGATATGTAGAACCACGGAGTACTTGGATGCATCTTATAATTACAGAAAAACACAACACTGCAAAGCGTATATCTGAAATACTGGCCCCGAAAAAGCCAAAGCAGGTTAGGGTTAGTGGGGTTGATACATACCAGTGGGACGGTACCGCTGTGATGGGGCTTAGCGGTCACATCGTTTCAGTGGATTTTCCCAAAGAGTATAATAACTGGCAGAAAGTTGACAGCAGGGAACTGATAAATGCCGAAATAATCACAGCTCCCACCCAGCGTAAAATAGTGACTGCACTTCGCAAACTTGGTAAAGAAGCAGACCACGTCACCATTGCCACTGATTTTGACAGGGAAGGTGAACTTATCGGGGTAGAAGCCCTGCGCATTGTAGAGAAGGTCAGCAAGGACATACAGGTTGACCGGGTACATTACAGTACCATTACCAAAACAGAGATACTGAAGGCATTTGAAAACCTCAATCCTGTGGATTTCAACCTGGCTGCAGCAGGTCAGAGCAGGCTGGTCATTGACCTGATATGGGGTGCGGCGCTCACCAGGTACATCTCCACTACCGCTGGCAGGCTGGGCAATCTGTTCCTGAGCGTGGGGCGGGTCCAGACCCCTACACTGGCGCTGCTGGTAGATAAGGAACGTGAGCGACTGGCGCATGTATCCCGGCCGTACTGGGAGATAATGGCTACACTGTCCGAAGGCATCGAGTTCGAGGTCAAACACAAGGCCGGCCGTATATGGGATGAAAACGATGCTAAAGGGATATTCAGCAAACTGGGCGATACTGCCGGGGTAACTGACCTCAAGGCGAAAGAGAGAATTGACCAGCCGCCAATGCCTTTCAATACGACCGAATTTATCAGGGCAGCAAGTAGTATCGGTTTTACCGCATCCAATGCCATGAGGATTGCAGAGAGCCTGTACATGAACGGTTTCATTTCATACCCCAGGACCGACAATACGGTCTATCCGGCAAGTATTGACCTGAGGAAACTTATCGGGAGTTTGGGCAAAGGCGTATTCAAGCCTTATGTGGAGAGTCTGCTAAAGCAAACTGAATTGACACCCACACGGGGTAAAAAGGAGACCACTGACCATCCCCCGGTCATGCCCGCAACATTTGTTGAGCGTTCCAAACTCAAGGACGATGAATGGAAGATATATGAAATGGTGGTGCGACGCTTCTTTGCCACTTTTGCATCTCCTGCCATTTGGAAGACCATGCAGGCACTGTTCGATATCTCAGGAGAGGAGTTCAGGGCCAGGGGTGCAAGTCTAATGGAAGAAGGGTGGCGCTGGTATTATCCGTATAATAAACCAGAGGATATGATACTGCCTGACCTCGAAGTGGGACAGGTGCTTACCGTTGTTGATAAAAAATTGGTAGATAAAGAGACACAACCGCCTGGAAGGTACGGACAGGGCAGGCTTATCAAGGTAATGGAAGAGCTGGGACTTGGTACTAAATCCACCAGGCACGAGATTATATCCAAACTTTATAGCAGGGCATACGTGCACGGTAACCCGCTTCAGCCTACAAATACTGCCATGGCAGTGATAGGGACTTTGGAAACGTATGCAGATACCATCACCAAACCGGAAATGACTGCTACACTGGAACAGGAGATGGACCTGATAAGCGAGGGTGCCAAGACCGAGGATGAAGTGGTTGACGAGTCCAGGGTGATGTTAAGCGCGGTATTTGATGACCTTAACAAGAATAGTGAAAAGGTTACCGAAGAGCTGCGCACCGGTATGCGTGAAGATAAAATTATCGGCACGTGTGAGAAGTGCAAGAGCGACCTGATAATCAGGCGCTCAAAGAGAGGGGGGCGGTTCATTGGATGTACCGGTTACCCTGACTGCGACTTCTCACTTCCGTTACCCAAGAGCGGGCAGATCGTGGTCACTGATAAAATGTGCGAGAAGCACAATATGAACCACATCAAGATTATCACAAAAGGCAAACGACCATGGGATTTAGGCTGTTCTTACTGCAATTTCATTGAGTGGCAAAAAACCCTTAAGGATAAGGATAAAGATAATACGGACGAGAAAAAAAAGTAATATGATTCAACGCTTTGGCAGTGGAGACCCTGTACGCCTGTTTGTTGCGGGACTGCATGGTGATGAGTGGGAAACTACATCCGCCTTACTTGAACAACTTTCCCCGCCCGATACCGGGACCCTCCTTATTATGCCAAAGGTTTCTGATAATGAATACCTGAGCACTCTGGACAGGGATTACTACACAACATATGCGCCCCACCTTCGTGAGGCCATTGTGACGTATAAGCCGCCCATTTACCTGGAACTCCACTGCTATTCAAAGGAAAGTTATCCGGCCCTTATAGGGGATGGCAGGTTTGAACGCTATGGTGTGCCTGCATATATTGAGATTGAGGCAGGGATATTGATGGGTTCGGTTTCACCCAGGGTGAGGACTGATTTTTTCACGCCTGATAATTTGTGCGTATCATTCGAGATGCCAAGGAACCCGTTAGAGCAGTCACTGAGTGTTATTCGCAATCTGCTGAATGTGGTAAATGAATGCTGGAGCCGCCAGGGGTTTGTGGCTTATATGTCACAGCATTATCCAGAACAGACTGCAGTGGCTGTCAAGAACTATTTGCAGTTCTACGGGCACCTGTATTAAAGCAATACACAGATTGACACCGATTAGCACTGATTTTACCAAAAATCGGTGTCAACAAAATAACTTATTTTTGGAACAGTGCCTGTTTGTGGAATAAGTAGATAAAAATAAAAAATGATATAAAAATGGGATTGTACCCCAAAAAGGGTACATCTCCATGCACGTTATGCTTTTTAATGTCGATACATATTTAAATATCAAAGATATCTAATTCGTGTTATAACAGTTCATTTTCATCGGAGGAATCTAACTAATGAAAGAGCAGACAGAAGTACGCACATTAAAAGAAGGCAGGTATGTAATAATAGATGACGAACCCTGTACTATAAAATCAATTTCACACTCAAAACCTGGAAAACATGGTAGTGCCAAGGCACGAGTTGATGCTATCGGTATTTTCGACAACCAGAAACGCTCTATCATCTCACCTGTGACCCAGAAAATATACGTACCCCTCGTAGAACGGAAGAACGGGCAGGTGCTCTCCATCTCAGGAGACGTTGTCCAGATAATGGACATGAGTGACTATTCTACTGTTGAACTGATCATTCCTGAGATGTACAAAGGTAAGATCGATGTAGGAAAAGATGTCCAGTACCTGGTCGCCATGGGTAAGATGAAGATAGATATGCGGTTGTAATCCAATCCGTCAAATCTCTTTTTTGGAATGGTTACATGGGTGAAAAACTTTTTTTTGCTGATGCTGATTCCAATTATTCAGATGCTGCTTTTGTAATCTTCGGTGCACCTTTTGATGGAACATCAAGTTTCAGGAAAGGTAGCCGACAAGCTCCCGATGCCATCAGGAAAGCTTCGTACAACTTCGAGACGTACAACTTCAATTTTGACATAGACCTTTCCAATATCCCCTTCCATGATATGGGAGATGTGGAAATCAAAGAAAACTATAATGTTGACCAGGCTTTAATTGCTGTTGAGAAAACGGTCAGTACTATATTAAAGGACAGTAAAATACCCATAATGCTGGGTGGGGAACATTCCCTCACTTTACCGTGTGTCAGAGCATCAAAAGAAAAGTTCGATGATATGGGTGTAGTGGTACTGGATGCCCATCTCGATTTAAGAGACGAATACGAAGGTGAGGACAACAGTCATGCCTGTGTTAGTCGCCGCATTATTGAAGATGTGACTGACAGGTATGTTTCAATCGGAATAAGAAGCGGCACAAAAGATGAATATTCACTGGCAAAAACACAGGATATTACCTATTACCCAGCTGACCTTGTAGTGGAAAAGGGAATGGCATATATTCTCAACGAACTGAACGGGAAGCTTAATACCAGACACCTGTATCTGTCACTGGATATGGATGCTATCGACCCGATCTATGCCCCTGCACTGGGCACGCCTGAACCTTTTGGGCTCACCGACCGCCATGTACTTTCTTTAATACACGAACTGGCCTCTAGAAGTATAGGTTTTGACCTTGTTGAGATTGCACCAGAGTTCGATAGCGGTAACACTGCACTACTGAGTGCCAAGCTCATTCGCGAGTTCATAGCCTCTGCCTGGGCTTCAAGACAATGACGTATCTAACAATACCTTCGCCAATTAACCTGTACTAACCACCATTAATACTTCCCATTTTCATTATTTGTGTAAAAATCTGCTGAATTAAAATTTGGTCTGGTTTTTGCGGTAGCAATTTTAATATCTCATTGACATATTTGCTACCTCTGAAATATGCCTTAAGGTCCTTGATACCAAAATCGGGATTATCCTTGTTAACATTTTGAATTAATGCCTGAGAAACATTCACCATGAAAAAAGCTAAGTTTGCAGCGTTAGTTACAGGAACCTCCTTAACATTCATACAATCTTCCAGATCCCAATATTGTTTTAATGGTAAAATGAGGTACAATAGAAGTAAAAATGTTTTTTAAATGTGTGAAATCATGCGCTTAAAAGGTTGGAAACTTAGGTTTTATGTTAACAATATTAAGTGGAATTATAATTGGGCTATTTGGAAAAATAATCTGAAATATCAAATTTAAAACTCGTGCATCATCCCCGAAGTTTCCGGTTTCAGTGTCACCACGTCACGCACAAACTATCATGTCACCCAATCTGCCCCCTTCTCATCACTCAACCTCCCGCCGGCCCGAAAGTGCTTGGAAGCTGGCGCAGGGGGTGGATGTGTGGTCGGGGTGGCGTCATGGCTGTAAAAATATAATATTTGTGTAATAATGACCCCATGTCAAAGCCATTTTTTCATTTGATGTTGGGTATGCTTATTTGGGGTATACGTGAATTGTACAAAGTTCTGGAACTGAAAGGTTTGATCGAATTAGAACAGTTCTATGAGGTCACAGAGTATTTTTAGGCTGTGCTGATACTGGTTGGTATGCTGTACTTCCTAAGGATTGCCAAAATAAAGACAAAAACGGCTTAATTTAAATAGACCTCAAAAATTCCACCACAAGACGTTGCAATTCATCCAAATCACCATAGTCCTGCGCTACAACCCCCTTATTCCCCAGCACCATAGCAGACACCTTTGCACCCCTTTCATACACACACAGCACAGGCTTCTTCAGATCCACAGCATGGCATATCTCATACCCCACACCTACCGAAGGCATACTAACCTCTGCCACCAGGCAGTCACACTGCACTATGCCTCCCATATCCCGCAGGAAAATCTCTTTCTCTGTCATGTTTCTCTCTTCGGCAAACACCGTATCCCTGGCCACATGTTCACTCAAAACTTCCACTCCCGCACCAATCATCACATCAGCCATAAACCTGTACGTTTCAACTAACCTGCGCCCGCCACGTATAGAACCTGACAGGAATACCTTACTCATCACAGCACACCCCTGAAATAATGGCCAGAGGTCAGGCCGCTTGTAAACATCTGCTTCATCAATGCCAGATACTCGCTACCGTCGAACTCTTCTCCTGCTTCCAGGCAAGTATCAAGGGCCTGCCTGTACAGTCCGGTAATTTCACCCACCTGCACATTACTGTATCGCATCCCGTCTATCCGCAACAACTCAACACCCGCATCCAGCAGACCTGGCAGGCGGTCTATCATGCAGAGTTCCCTGGAATTATAAACATGCGTCCTGCACCGAGCGTCCTGCTCGACAGGGAACGTGAATTCTTTCTCATCCCTGATTGCATAAGGAGTATCACACGGCCTGTCTACCCTGAATCCACGATTATCTTTTTCATCTCTCTTAGGACTGCGGCATCCCTTAATGCCCCCAATCAGGCAATGTTCAGATACCATCAACTGCACCCCCCCCTGCACAACACATTCAATCTCGTACCCTTCAGACATGTCCGTTATTTCCTTAAGGGTAAGTTCAGGCGATACAGTGATGCTGCCCGCTCCCATCCCGGTCAGAACATCCAGGCTTTGGCTGTTGAAAGCATTGGCAGGATAGTCCACTGCCAGTGCAATATCCATATCTTTAAACATGTATAGCTGGTCAGGTGCAGCCGCAAGTATACCATCAGGTGCGCTCAATCCCCTGACTGTGTTAATAACCAGGTCGGCTTCCCCATCCTTAACAATATCCGGCAGCCGGACATACACGGTGGCACCGGCCAGATGTGCCTGTTCAATTGCAACATTGGTCAGGGGTATATTCCCGATGATCCCCTCTATATCAACATACACCCTTTCAGCACCGGCAGCCACGGCGGTATTGACGTCATCGGGTCCGGATACGCGAATGGATAATACCGGTCTGGAGGCTCCGTTATTTTTAGCATGACGGGTAGTACCGGGTACGTTTGTCCCACATTTGCGCCGGTACTTTTCCTCGCGCAGCTGCGCAAGTTTCTCCACAGCCTCACGCCGCACTGAATTAATGACTCCAATGGGTATGAAAATATTCTCATCCATCTGTATGTCTAAATTGTCGGCCACAAACACAGTATCACCCAATTTGCTGACCTGTACCCCCAGACCCTTTTCATCCAGCGGCCGCTGCCTGGCAGATGAGATGACTATATCTGAAACTGCCTGGGCTGTTACTCCATTCTGGTCAATAAGCTTTATAAGTAATTGTTTATCGACCATTGCCTCCACTTCAATATCAAGCGGGATTTTTCTCTGGATTGAATGGTATGTCTGCTTTGTCCATTCCATCAGCACAGGGTCAAAGTTCTTGTAAACAGGAGTGCCGTTGGGAACCGGTGTATCAAAAGTAAAACTCACTGTGGAACCGACATGCCCCTTGTCAATCTTCTTTCTTCCTATCCACAATGTATTGATCGTTGTGCCGTTATCACCGATTGAAACCCCTTCACCTGGATTGAGAGGGACATCCAGTTTCACAGACACTCTACCCCGCCCACCGCCGCCGTATCCAGTCACACGCCCGATCAAAGTACCGCGATTACCAGGCTTCTCCATGCTCATAAGTGACCTGCCAGGGTCGCCGGATATATACCCTTCTGTGAACCCCCTGCTGAAAATAGTCTCAAGGCGCTGCTGTTCTTCTGGTGTGATGGCGGCATTCTGGTCATCAGAAAACCTGTCCAGGATATCCCTGTATGTCCTCGTTACCACGGCCACGTATTCAGGACGTTTCATGCGCCCTTCTATTTTCAGGGAATCAACACCTACTTCCATCAGGTCATGCAATCGGGAAGACATGTTCAGGTCCTTTGGACTTAACAGGTATCCGGTAGTATTCCTGCGTCCGGGCAATTCATACAATTTCCTGCACGGCTGGGCACAGTGTCCACGGTTACCACTTCTGCCGCCCATAAAACTACTCATCAGGCACCTGCCAGAATAGCAGATACACAATGCTCCGTGTACGAAAACCTCAAGCTCGATATCGGTGTTCGAGCGGACCGTTCGTATTTCATCAAGGCTCATTTCCCTGGCAAGCACTGCCCGTTTCACTCCCAGGTCCTGGAGCATTCTTGCTCCTGCACTGTTATGGATGGTCATTTGTGTACTTGCACTGATGGGTAGATCGGGCATATGTGTCCTGAGCATCCCCAGCAAGCCAATATCCTGGACAATTACAGCATCTGCACCATGATTGCACAGCAGCTCCAGATACGCAGTAGCATCATTGAATTCCCCTTCCTTCACAAGGGTATTGACGGTGATATAGGCAAAAACATCCCTTTGGTGGGCAAAATCAATTGCCTCCAGCAGTCCCTCTCTGTCAAAATTATCAGCCGATTGCCTGGCACTGAACTCCCTTGCTCCCAGGTATACAGCATCGGCCCCGTTCTCCACAGCCGCTTTTAATGATTCCATACTGCCAGCAGGGGACAGTAATTCTGGTGTTTTGTGTTTCATAAAATTTCCTGGTAATAATAACAAGATGGAACGATATAAGTGGAGTGCATCCCTCTTGAAATCTTCTACGAACTAAGGAGTGACGGCACTGTTAGTCTATACAGATCGATGCTGCTGCCGGCCCCATTAAAAATGGGGTTAGAAGCATCAGAACCAGTAATACAAAAGTCTCTTTATAGTCTTTGTCTTCTGTTTGTTGTTATTGTTTCTGTTCGAGAACACTTACATCCGGATTCTTCTCACCATACTTCTTGACGAGTTCCGCCAACACCTCATCCCTTGACTTTCCTTCATTCTCAAGCCTCTTTATCAGCTGATATGAGGCGAAGAGCGGTGAAGGTCCTATCTCTGACGCAAAGTTACCGGCTCCCTGATTCCAGACAAAGAGCGAGAATAGTTCGTCCAGTTCCGCAACAGTAACGCCTTCAAAGTACGCCTTCACAAGTTCTCGTGTTGCCTGACGAAGACGACCTGAACCAACCGCATTAGCAAGCGAGAGTAGGTATTTGGTCTTCTGGTCTATCGCAGGCTCTTCTTTTTTCCAAACGAGTTGCCAGAAGTGCGACATAATCTTACCAAGTGCTTTGTCGGTTTTACCATAATTGGCGAGAGCTGCAGGGTGTAGTGGGACATTCATTACGTTGTCGATTTTCTTCTCTTCTGTCCGGTAAAAGTACGTCCGGTATTCGTTATCAGATATCTTCTCTGTGTGATGCTCAAAGCCGAGATCTGCCATAGTATTATATAGCGGGAATGGGTCGAAAACCTGTACTACGCAGACTCCACTGCCAGCAGCCATTACTTCTGCTTTCGCAAGAATCGTAGACAGAAAATTACCTGCTAGTCCTCTGGCATCCACTACTTCGAATAATTCCTTCTTATCAATCCATTCTTTGCTCATTTGATATCACCTTAATGCGCATAAACATTTTAATTGTTTACTGCTACAGTAACATGTATTGTGAGTATTATAGCCTTATGGTGCGGAAAATCTATAACAAGATATCATCTTGTTGACTTCTTTAATTTCAACATCACGAAGAATCTCTTTATTAGCAAGGCTAAAAGCATCCCAATTATGATTATCCTCAAATATCATTCGAACTGAAAGAGGACGAACTGTTTTTATGTCTTGCTGAGATAGTAACTCTTGCATGTGTTGGTAGATATGCATGGTATTCCCTCATATTTGAGGGATTGCCTTTCTCTATTGACAACATCTTTTTTCGAAATGATTTCCTATCTCGACATGATGAAGCATATGAATGCATATCAGTAGATTGAGATTTGAGGTGAAAATTATACTTTATATATCACAAGAAAAATATAAATAGTCATCTTTAACAAACACCAGCATTATATCATTCCACGCCTTTAACATCAATCATACAACAAACGGGTCTTTTTATCCGCAAGTGTTGGTTGAATGATCTTAGTCCATCGCGAAGAGTTCCATGTCCCGAGTTTCTTATGCATTTCATAGTAGTTCTGGGGGATCGGATGCGTTCCGACCACAACATCAAGCCCATATTTTGCCGGGATAAAGTCACGAAAATCGGTTACACGAGGGCATGGTGGATATCCAACGACCAGTCCTGTGGCAAGATGTATCACATTTGCCCCGTTCTTCTTCATCTCCTCAGGAGCGTATTCGATATTTCCACCAGGACAGCCACCACACGCAGTATATCCGACCAGTCCCACTTCTTTATCCTTATAAATGCTGAATGCACCCTCCCTGTTCTTAAGCGCCCTTAGACATTTGCCTCCGGCACACATACGGTAGCGGTCGCATATAATTATCCCTATCTGGATTTCATCGCTCATTTTTCACCCTCTGTATCTTTTGGTTTCTAATACGGGTTATTATGAATTGTGTGTAATAAATGCTTTTTCATGAAGAGATATCTATCTTTTATAACAGAACTTATGGAGAATGTAGAGGTTTGTTTGTATTATTACTTTCACAGTGCTCTTGGTACTTATTTATTAATTATAAATGTGTTACTCATTCTGGTTTTTGAAAAATGTTAAGAAAATTGAGACACGATAGGCATACAGTATCACTACCTACTGACTCTCGTTAAATCGCGAAGATGAATATCCAATACAACGTTGGGGATGCCTCGGACTTACAGTCCGACGGTGGCGTGGTCGGGGCTTTTGTACCCCTCAAAACCCTGAATCTCAGGTTACATACCTCTCACGCCCACTCAACCAAACCTGCCTTAAATCAAGTTTACTTGATTTAAACTAAAGTAAATTTTTTGATAAGTATTATAACCAAGTAGGCTATCTATATCCCAACCAAATTATTTCGGTGTAAAATATGAGTCTGATAGAAGAAGCAAATAAAGGTAACATCACTGATGAGATGAAAAAAGTAGCCGCAGTAGAAGGAGTTGAACCCGACTTCGTGCGAAGGGGAATTGCTGCAGGCCGGATAGTAATTCCTGTAACTCCATACAGGGAAATTAGACATTGCGGTATCGGCAAAGGTCTTACTACCAAGGTCAATGCGTCCGTAGGTACATCCTCTGATATTGTGGATATAAGCCTTGAAATAGAGAAAGCAAAGGTGGCAGAAGCGGCCGGGGCTGATACACTTATGGAACTATCCACGGGCGGCGACTTCCTTGACATCAGGAAACAAGTCGTTGATGCTACATCACTGTCTGTGGGCTGCGTGCCACTGTACCAGGCATTTATCGAAGCGGCAAGGAAATACGGCTCGGTTGTGGATATGAAAGAGGATGAACTTTTCAAAGCCACCGTAGACCAGGCAAAGCTCGGGACCAATTTCATGGCTATTCATACAGGGATAAACCTGTTCACAGTGGAGCGGTTAAAGAACCATGGACGCTATGGCGGATTGTGTTCCAGGGGCGGCGCGTTCATGACTGCCTGGATGATTCACAATGAGAAAGAGAACCCACTGTACAGTGAGTTCGATTACCTGCTTGAAATATTGAAAGAACATGAGGTCACGCTCTCCACGGGTAACGGTATGCGCGCGGGGGCAGTGCATGATGCTACCGACCGGGCCCAGATACAGGAACTGGTCCTTAACTCTGAACTGGCTGACAGAGCCCATGAGGCTGGTGTGCAGGCTATTGTGGAAGGTCCGGGACATGTGCCTATTGATGAGATTAAGACCAATGTGACATTGATGAAGCGGATGAGCGGAGATAAGCCCTTCTATATGCTGGGGCCGCTGGTGTCTGATATAGCGCCCGGGTATGACCATATCGTGACCGCCATCGGTGCTTCCATATCAAGTGCTGCAGGGTGCGATTTCCTGTGCTATGTTACACCTGCAGAACACCTGGCGCTGCCAAATGTGGAGGATGTGAGGACCGGTGTGATCACGTCAAGGATAGCTGCCCATATCGGGGATATGATAAAGCTGGGTAAGCGTGACCAAGACCTGGCTATGGGCCGGGCACGGCGTGACCTGGACTGGGAGAAAATGTACTCTCTGGCTATTGACCCTGAGTATGCCAGGCATATCAGGGACAGCCGGGCGCCGGATGACACTGACGCCTGTACCATGTGCGGGGATTACTGTGCGCATAAGATTGTGCGAGAGAATTTAAATCTGGCAAAATAAAAGGGTCCTTTTTGGAGCCATCCTGTCCAGATGGCTCCGGCCCCAAATCGTCACTTTATTTTTTAGATGCCGTCTTTTGCACAGGAAGTCCCAGATTGCTAGTTTATGTTAATATCTGTTCCAATTTTTCAGCCATCCTGTCAAGCTGATAAAGTACCATTCCAAACTGGACATTAGGTTTTGTGAATACTACCATTATATAGTCAGTATTTATGGACATAGCTACCAGGACTTTGTCAGATAATTCTAGAATGACTCGATTTCTGAATCCTTCTTTTCGTGTCAGGCACTCTTCAAGGCTTAGCAGATCAATGATTTTATTTAATAAAATTGAATTCATAGTCCCAGGGTCGATTGCGGTTATGAGTTTTCCGTCAAGACTTGTTAACCCGATGTTGCGAATCCAATCTTCACTTTGAAGTTCTGAGAAGATGGCATGTACCATTTCTATACTGATATCAGGTAACGGAGCCGAGATTATCTCAACAGTCTCAGGCTTTGGTTCTGGTTCAGCTGTAACTTCACTTTCTTCTCTTTTTGTAAATCCCTGGTCTACTATTTCAGTTTCCGTGACTTCTGCTTCGATTTCTGTAACGTCTTCTATAGTTTCCGTTACATCTAACTTGGTTTCTGTAACTTCTGCTTTAGTTTCCGATACATCTGCCTTGATTTCCGTAACTTCAGTTTTATTTTCAGGGATTTCTACCCCATCATCATCGGATTCCGGTGCTGGATGCTCCTGATATTCAGTTTCATCTTTTTGGGTGATTTCCTTTACAGGAGATAAACGTGTTTTGATATTTGGGTCCATTACCAGCTGTTCTATGCGCTGTAATTCATTTTTATTTGCAAACTTATTTTCAATTTGCAGTTTTGGCGGAAGTTTTTTAGGCGTGGCGTCTTCTTCATCAGTATCTTCATTAACTTGTGTAGTTTCTTCTACGTCTTCTGTTGATGTTTTGTCCGTCCTGTATTCTGGTTTGACAATGAGATGATCCATTTCAAGAGACTTTAACATTTCAACAGCAGATGCTTCAAAATCAATCCCTTTGATCCTTTCAGAAAGGTCGTCCGCTATTTCCGCAAAGTCCATTTCTTCAGAATCAATGTCATCGATACCAATAAAGTCATTTTCAAACTTCGATTTTTCAGTTTCATGTTCTTCAGTTGTTTCTTCATCTACACTGAATTTTTTAAGAACATCATGAGCTTCCTGTCTTACTTCTGAGGAAGGATGTTTGCTTGCAAGATCGTTAAGTACGTCATAGGAATCATCAATCACTTTTGGCGAATATTTTGCAATCTCACCAATCAGTTTTGTGGCAAATACCCGTTCATCTATATTCAAGCCATTGAGTGATCTTATGAGGTCTAGTGTGTGGTTTGAGAAAAATTCAGGATTTGATTTTGAAATTACTTCCAGGATATAATATGATGCCGAACGAATCTGGCTGTTAGAACTTCTCATTTTCTTTAGTAATGCTGGCATAGCAGATTGCATCAGTTCAGGAGAAACGGAAACAATGATACTCAGGATATCCAGGGCAATTAATATGCTGTTATTGTCAAGTGCATCATCATCTGGTATCTGTATTATTTTTATGAAAGCATCAGTTGAGTTTACCAGAAGGTCAGTTTCTTTTTCGGCAATGTTGAGAAGTAGTTCGAGACAGTAGCCGATAGTTTCTTTTTTGTCGGTTTGGATAATTCCTATTAATGCAAGAGTTGTGTCTTCTATCAGTCCAGGGTCTTCTTTAAGGGCCTTTTTCAGAGATTCAACAATTTTCTTGTTACCGTGGCCTTTTTCTATCTTTTTTATGTTGTTATCGACTGTTTTTTTAGGCGAACCAAATACCATTTTATTTTCCATCCCCGTTTTGGATATTAAGAAATAATTATTGTTATTATGTTAAAGCTGTAATATAGATGGTTCAAATATCTTATATATTATTCGATGAATTAACATCCATTTTCATTGAGATGATTGACAATAAAAAAGGATATGATGATAAATGAAAGGTAAGGTTGTATTGGCTTATTCAGGTGGTCTGGACACATCGGTATGTATACCCATTCTTAAGGAAAATTATGATTTTGAAAAAGTCATTACCGTTGTTGTAGATGTGGGACAGGCAGAGGAAGAGATTGTAAATGCAGAAGAAAAGGCAGAGTTGATAGGTGATAAGAATTTTACCATCGATGCAAAAGCAGAATTCGTGCAGGATTATCTGTTTCCATTGATAAAGGCCAATGGGAATTATGAAGGATATGTGCTGGGTACTGCCATTGCAAGGCCCCTGATTGCCAAAAAGGTGCTTGAAATAGCCATAGATGAAGGTGCTGCGGCATTGGCCCATGGCTGTACCGGTAAGGGCAATGACCAGTTGAGGTTTGAGGCTGTATTCCGTTCATCTGATATGGATGTGCTGGCACCTATGAGGGATATGAACCTCACCCGTGAGTGGGAGATAGAATATGCCAGAGATCACGGAATCCCTGTTACCGTCACTAAGGAGAAGCCGTGGAGTATTGATGAAAATATCTGGAGCCGCAGTATTGAAGGAGGCCAGCTGGAGGACCCGGGTTTCATACCGCCTGAGGAAATTTTTGAATGGACCCAATCACCTGAAAAGGGACCTGAATTAGAGATTATCGAGATTGGATTTGAAAGTGGTGTCCCGGTATCCCTGAACGGTACCCGTATGGACGGCGTATCTTTGATTACCGAACTTAACCGCATAGGTGGTATCCATGGTGTTGGCAGGACCGATATGATTGAGGACAGGGTGCTGGGCCTTAAGGCGAGGGAGAACTACGAGCACCCGGCAGCTACTATACTGCTGACGGCCCACAAGGACCTTGAACGGCTGGTGCTGACAAGGGCAGAGTTGAGTTTCAAGGCAAAGGTGGATGAGAAGTGGTCTGAGATGGCGTATATGGGATTGTTGGATGAGCCTTTGTTCAATGACCTGAACGCTTTTGTTGATGCCACGCAGGTACGTGTGGAGGGTGCTGTGAAGCTGCGGTTGTATAAGGGCAGTGTCATGGTGGTTGCAAGGAGTTCACATTTTGCCCTGTATTCTGAAGACCTGGTGTCTTTTGATGAGTCTTCTATTGACCAGCAGGATGCGGAAGGGGTGGCTAAGTATCACGGGTTCCAGGGTAGGCTTTACCAGAAGGTAACTAAAAAATAATCAATGATATTGATGGGGCTATCGCATTGATTTGCGATAGTCTTATCTTGCATTGATAATATTATTGCGCTTGTAATTTTTTGCTAAAACAGATGTGGGCCTGTGGTCTAGTCGGTTATGACGTCGCCTTCACACGGCGGAGGTCCGGAGTTCGAATCTCCGCGGGCCCATGCATCTACTCCTACTCAGGCCAGTAGCGGGCCGCACACGTATGAAGCCCTGCGGGCTACATACGTGGACTGAGTGCATATTTTGTGCAACCGGAAGCGGGCTGTGATTGGAGAAAGCGAAGATTTGATATAATATTAAAGTAAAGAGAATATCCCTACCTGCCCAGGTAGCTCAGTCTGGGAGAGCGCTGCCCTGAAGAGGCAGTTGTCCCCGGTTCAAATCCGGGTCTGGGCACATTTTTTGTTTTTATTTCCTTATTTTCAAATATAATTATATTATGTTAGTGCCATATCCAAGAGAATATTACCTTATGACGGAGGATACACAAAATTGACCAACCCACCCAGACTTGTGGCATGGGAACTGACCAGGGCCTGCAACCTGGCATGCAGGCATTGCAGGGCTGATGCAGTCACAGAAACCAGTCCAGATGAGCTCACCACAAAAGAAGCAAAGGATTTCATAGACCAGTTAGCAGAATACGGTAAACCCATCCTCATCATGACAGGCGGGGAACCGCTCCTGCGGGATGACTTTTATGAGATTGCCCAATACGGGACCGATAAAGGTTTACGAGTAGTTCTTGCCACCAATGGTACTTTTATGACAGCAGATATTGCCAGCCGCTTGAAGGACGTCGGTATTCAGCGGATCAGTGTCAGTATTGATGGGTCTGATGCTAAGACCCATGATGATTTTAGGTGCGAAATCGGTTCATTTGATGCCGCACTGGTGGGCATCCAGCATATCAAGGATGCAGGTATAGGTTTCCAGATAAATACAACAATCACGAAGAGGAATATTGACCAGATAACCAAAATTCTTGATCTGGCAGTCCGGTTGGAGGCTGAGGCCCTGCATATCTTTATGCTGGTACCAACGGGCAGGGGTAAGGACATTGAGGAAGATGAGATACCGCCCGAGGAGTACGAGCGGGTCTTGAACTGGTTCTATGACCAGCGGAATAAAGTGCCTTTGCAGTTAAAGGCCACATGCGCACCCCACTATTTCAGGATAATGCGCCAGCGGGCAAAGGAAGAAGGTATCAAGATTACAATGGAGACCCACGGCTTTGAGGCCATGACCAAAGGATGCCTTGGCGGCAGTGGGTTCTGTTTTGTGTCCCATATAGGTGAAGTGTATCCCTGCGGATTCCTGCCTGCACTGGCAGGGGATATCCGCAAGCAGAGTTTCAAGGACGTGTGGGAGCAGTCAAAGGTTTTCAATGATATCAGGGATGTTAACAAGTTGAAAGGCAAGTGCGGAATATGTGAGTACAGAAGAGTGTGTTCCGGCTGCCGTGCCCGGGCTTATGCGGCTACCGGGGATTATATGGATGAGGAGCCATATTGTATGTACGTACCTGCGGGGGGCGAAATGGTTTGATAAAACTGGACGACCTGGATAAGGCTATTTTGAACGAAATACAGGTTGATTTTCCGCTGGTAAAACAGCCGTTTTTGGGACTGGCGGCAAGCCTTGGTTCTACTGAAGACGAGGTTATGAGGAGGATTGAACGGCTTATCAAAGAGGGGGCTATCCGCAGGATAGGCCCCATCCTGAATGTGAAAAAAACCGGGGGAGAGAGTACACTGGTTGCGGTCAAGGCACCTGAAGAACGTATTGATGAGGTGGCAGGTATTATCAACGGCTATGATGAAGTGTCACACAATTACCTTCGACCGGCTGAGTATAATATCTGGTTCACTGTGTCAGCACCCAGCAAAGAACGACTGGGGCAGATACTTGAAGAGATTGGGAAGCGCACCAGATGTCCATTAATAGACCTACCCACGCTGAGGTTGTTCAAGATTGGTGTGAAGTTCAATGTTAAATGAATCAAAAGTTTTTATTTAATTTATACCGAAAATTGACTGATTGCTGATACCATTAAGTACAATAGCTGTCTTAAAGATTACGTAGATTTAATATGTTTTAGCACATATTAATATTTGGGGAAATCAGGTCAGTTTACGGTAGATATGTAAGATATCGCCAACAGACCTAATGCAGAATATTGCCATCTGATGGGGTTATGAATATGAAATACTATTCAGAAGAAGAAATGAAAGAATTGAGGTCAGCGTTCGAGAATAGGGTACTTAGCTGGCCATATGTAACTCAAAATAAAACATTTGGCTGCCCATGCTACCAGACCAATGGAAAGACCTTTGCCATTCTTGTGACAAAGGGCGTGCTTATTACACAAATAGACCAGGCTATTAGAGATACCCCATCCGACGAGCACAATGATGGGGAGCTCCATACCAAAAAAAGAAATATCGAACACTGGGTCAGGATTCCAATGAAAGATGAGGTCGATATGGAGAATATAATGTCCATTGTCAGGAAAAGCAGTGAGATAGTAATGCAGGAAGAATAGGACGACGTCTTGTGTTCCAATGCAGCACTCTTTTTGAAAAATTCATTCAATAATTGAAGTCGTAAAGACAGAGATATTGTATAGATACATTGACGCATATTTTATTGGTTTATTAGTCTATTAGTTTACTATTTTATAGGTCCTTGTAAGTACTTATAAAATAGTAACGAAAACCCATGGTGGTTTAATGTCAACGAGCTCACCTTAACCTATGAATTCTTTTTTAATTGATTTGCACGATTAAAACATACTTGAACATCACAAGAAGCATTACTATATCAATATAAAATACATCGATACCCACATATGAACAACCAACCTCCCTTCCTGCCCCTTTCACTGGATGAAGCAAAAACCCTCGGATTCAAGGAATTTGACATAATCCTGGTGACAGGGGACGCCTATGTGGACCACCCCTCCTTCGGCACTGCCCTGGTGGCCCGTGTACTGTGGGATGCAGGCTACAAAGTGGGCATCATCGCCCAGCCCGACTGGAAGAGCGATAATGATTTCAGGAAACTGGGCCATCCCAGGCTGTTCTTTAGTGTAACATCCGGCAATGTTGATTCCATGGTCAACAACTACACTGCCAACCTGAAAAAACGCCACGATGACGTATATTCCCCAGGCGGTGCCGGGGGGCTACGACCCAACCGCGCCGCAATCGTATATGCCGATAAGCTGCATGCCCTTT
>JAUWTY010000063.1 GCA_030614485.1 Methanosarcinales archaeon
AAAAGCATTTTCAATCACAACCTGGGGTGAGAGCCACGGTCCTGCCATAGGCGTAGTCATTGACGGCTGTCCCCCCGGGCTGGAACTATCAGAGGCCGACATCCAGCATGAACTGGACCGCCGAAAACCGGGCCAGAGCGAGGTTGCTACACCCCGCAAAGAGGAGGATAAGGTCGAAATATTATCAGGATTGTTCGAAGGTAAGACCACAGGCACGCCCATTGCCATGCTTGTCAGGAACAAAGACGCTGATTCCAGCAAATATGACCTTATTAAGAACACGCCTCGCCCCGGTCATGCTGATTATACCTACCTGATGAAATACGGCATCCGAGACCACAGGGGCGGCGGGCGCTCATCTGCCAGGGAGACCATTGGCCGGGTCGCTGGCGGTGCCGTGGCAAAGAAGATCCTGGCCCGCCATGGTATCGAAATACTGGCACATGTAGTTGAACTTGGGGGTATCAAAGCTTCACCTGTACAGGTTGATGACATAAAGGCCAATGTAGAATCAAATCCGGTACGATGTGCCGACCCCGAAACTGCCAAAGTCATGCTTGAACGGGTGAAACAGGTCCGGGAAGATAAAAACAGCATTGGCGGGATTGTTGAAATAATGGCACTTGGCGTTCCACCAGGACTGGGTGAGCCTGTGTTCGATAAACTGGACGCTGACCTGGCAGGAGCCCTGATGGGTATAGGGGCTGTCAAAGGTGTAGAGGTGGGTTCAGGATTTGCAGCTGCTAACATGACCGGAAGCCAGATGAATGATCCGTTCGAAATTCAAAACAGACATGTGGTATGTTCCACCAATAACGCCGGAGGTATCCTCGGTGGCATCTCCAGTGGTGAGACAATTGTATGCAGGATTGCGGTAAAACCAACTCCTTCCATTGCCCGGCCCCAGAATACTGTGGATATGTCTGATATGTCAGGGACCGAAATAATCATAGAAGGGCGACACGACCCCACCATCCCGCCAAGGATTGTACCAGTGGCTGAAGCAATGATGGCTCTGGTACTGGCTGACCATATGCTACGCTCACAATAGTTTTTCAGTTGGGTCAGAATAGAACTATGCTATAGCTTCCTGAATTGTATGTTCACTCTCTTCCAAAGGCCTACTTTTGTGGACTTCAAAACTTGGGAAACTGGCAATGTTGTGCTTCAGTTCTTCAAAAATATTGTACTGAGGGCTGATTATGATAACGTGTGCAGGTGGATGTATCTTGGACAGCTTTCCAATGGCTACACTTGGAACGGTTTTAAGTGAAACCACTGCCGCAGAATGACATTTGTTCCTCAATTGAGTACATAGCACCTCAATAAGTATATCATCTGCATAATCCGATGATATCAATTTAGGCACATCTGAAAATTCAATATGGCCATATCTTTTAAGGTCCAACAAGGCAGTATGTACTTTTATAGCACTGTCAGCTCTTATCACTGCAAAAGATTCCATTTTTTACTCCCTACATCTTAATTATTAAGAAGAAGCACTATAAATCTATTTCCATAACTTTAATTATACGGTCACACTTTACCAACTTTTTCATAGATGTATGAAATAAGGTCCCTGAAGTCGTCCATTCCTTCAATTTCAGTTTTTTTCAAAAGCACGGTACTGTCTACACATTCCGACTTACATTCCCCGTTTACAATGAACATTGATTGAGCTTTTGTAACTTCCGAGATACTGCTCATCAGTTTTGCCCTTTTTATCATTGCACCCGTATAATCGCTGAATCCAGTAAGAATAATGGGTATGTTTTTATTTTTATTGCTCTTTCTGTGCTCGAATGAGACAGCATTGAACGGAGCCTGGGACACAGGCATTACATCAACATCCAAACTCGATAATATTGATTTTATGCTGATACTCGGTTCTGTCTCTACCGGATTTGGACGATTTTTCAGTCCTTTGTTGTCAACATTTAGAAAATCAATGGCAAGGGCAATGGCCTGATTGAACATATCTTCAAGCTGTATCACCATATCAACTGACATGTCCATATCGTCATCTTCATATTTACTTATGGACCGTCTGGACACGCCAAGTTCTGAAGCCAGGGCGCCGATAGAAAGATTGGAATGCAAACGCATCTCCTGCAAAACATGGCCATCCACGTTTACATATAACCCACCGGGTGCGGCATATATTATGGGAGGTAGTTCTTCAACAAAATAATCATAAAGAGTGTCAATATTGATGGAAGGAATGCCGTACCTGTAATAAACCACCCCTGATTCCAGGGGATGGTCCCTGGTCTTCTCGCCTATGACTAAAGGAGAACCATCAAGGTATTCCGACAGCTGCAACATCTCCTGTGCAGTGTCTTCTTTCAGGCCGTCCACATTTGAGAGTACTTTTATAAGCAGCAGTACATCATCATTACCGGCAGCTATATCAAAACTCCGTGGCCTGATATTACAGCGCTGAGAGACGGTATGGCCGCTCTTTTTCAGGATGACAATGGTCTGGCTTATCAATTTTTCTTTAGTCATGATTTAGGGCGTACTTGACATTTAATAATAGGATATTTATATCAATACTTATTCGTATATAAAAGGATTTATTACATGACCGCAACCAGAGTTCATCTTTTAATTACAGGAAGGGTACAGGGTGTTTATTTCAGGCACCATACAATGGAGAAAGCAGTTGAACTGGGATTGAAGGGTTGGGTCAGGAACCGTGTGGATGGTAAAGTGGAAGCTGTATTCGAAGGTGTTCCTGCACAGGTGATTGAGATGGTACATTGGTGCCAAACAGGCCCGACACATGCTAATGTTACAGATGTGCAGGAGGCTTGGGAAGAGCCAGTAGGAGAAAACGGACCATTCAGAATCAAATATGATTGACCTCTCGATTTCGGTTTTGCAGAACCCTTTTATATCTCCTTTAATAATATCATAATGAGGCCAGTTACTATATGGATAAACTCATTATCTGCATTGACAGGGATGATGATATCGGGTTAAAAACCGGGGAAAAGAGCCCGGTGATCGGCAGGGTGAAAAACCTTAAAACGGCAGCTAAGCTTGGCATTGCCGACCCCGAAGATTCAGATACCAACACTATATATGCAGGTGTCAAGTTGTATGACCAGCTAAAGGAAGACGAACTTGACGTTGAAATTATTTCAATCGCAGGCGACCATGATGTAGGTCTGATTTCAGACATAAAAATTGCTGACCAGATGGATGAGATAATTAAGAACTACAAAGCACGAAGTATTATCCTGGTTTCAGATGGAGCTGAAGATGAATCAGTGCTGCCAATATTGGAATCCCGGATTAAGGTTGACGGTGTCCATAGGGTTATTGTCAAGCAAAGTGAGAATCTGGAAAGTACTTATTACCTCTTAAAAACAGCTTTTAATGACCCAAAGATATCACATACTTTCTTTGTACCCATAGGACTGGCAGCCATCATATATTCCATCTTCTTGTTTGCCGGTGACCCGAAATACGCTTGGGCAGCCATCCTGGGCGCGGTTGGTATATATATGCTTTACCGCGGCTTTGGATTTGATGATGCCTTTGAAGAGTTCAAATCACAGTTGAAACAATCCCTGGTATCAGGGAAGTTCTCTTTCATCACCTACTCGGTGGCATTAATACTAACTCTGGCAGGCACAATAATTGGCGCGATCAAGTTCTGGGAATTCTATACCCGTACAGATATTTTTGTAGGAATTATAATCCTGTTCATGGTATTTATCAACCAGATAGTCTGGTGGTTCGTTGCCGCAGGGGGGATAGCCTCCATAGGCCGAATGGTGGACATTCGTATAGAAGGTAAGAATTATAAACGTAATTTGCCGTACCTGTTCTTTATGTTTTCATTTGGTCTGCTGATGTGGGGCGCCAGCACATTTATTCTTTCAATGAGCTCATCCATTGATGAATATTTCGTTTCGTCCGACACCGGACGCAACCTTCTTGTGCTTTCGGTGGTGGGAGCCGTAATCGTATCGCTCATAGGCATATGGATATCAACGAGGACATCTGATGTCACACCAGAAACAGCATGAGATTGATGCCGTTTTAATAGGCGGAGTGGGATTTCGTCCCGAAGAATATGGTTTTAAGGATATTAAAGTAACCACGCCATACGGTACAGTGAGGGCAAAACGGGGTACAATTTCCCATTACGACAGGGAACTGAAACTGGCACTAATAGGGAGGCATGCAAATAGTGATAGTGGCAGAGGTGAACATTTACCGCCCCACTGTCTCAATTACCGGGCAAATGTGTGGGCCGCCAAAGCGCTTGGTTCAGTGCGTGTGATTGCTACAAATTCGGTTGGCACTTTGGGGGACCATCCACCCGGGAGTTTCCTGGTGGCGAATGATTTTATAGACTTAACAAAGTCAAGGGTGAATACTTTTTTTGATACTGCTACAGTACACGTGGATATGACTGAACCTTACTGTCCAGAAGTAAGTAAATGTCTCACACATGCACTGGAGAGTAGGGGTCTTGTCCCGCAGACTGGCATTTATGTATGCACCGAAGGACCGCGGTTTGAGACTGCAGCCGAGATACGGATGTTGCAGTCCTTTGGAGATGTTGTGGGTATGACCGGATTGCCTGAAGTTGTGCTGGCAAGAGAATTGGGGCTGTGTTATGCGTCACTGTGCATTATAACCAACAGGGCTTGCGGTCTTGCCGGCAAAAAACTGACCATAGATGAAGTCCTTGAAATGCTGGATGAAAAACAGGATACTCTTCGCACCATTATCCTGGATGCAGTCTCGTCATTGCCGGAACATAGGGATTGTGAATGCCAGTATGCGACACATGGTGCGACCATCAATTAGTCAGGTGAGGCACATTCATGCATCCTGATGGCTTCTTCTAAAGTTAATTCGTCCTTTGCTACCTTACGTGCTAAGTCCCTGGGTATGCTGGCCTTGCCGTGGGAAAGTTCCCGGCTCATTTCCTGTATGCGTTTTATCTCACCGATAGAGGGTTCTAAGTCCTGTATGCCTGGTGGTATACCTTTGAGCCGGGCGATATTTATGGCTGCTATAATATCAGAAATTTCAGGGCCGTGTATACCCCTGCCCATTGCAGGTGTTGTTCCGGTCTCGTCAACCAGTTCAACCCGCACACCAAGGTCAAGGAGGGAATTAGACAACTGGGCACTGACCAGTCGCGCTCCATGCCCTATCCTGATAATACTGTTTTCGGGCGGGTAATTTTCAAGTATCTGCCTGACCACACCCAGGACCTCGCGGGACGGGATATGATATATTGCTATTACCATGTCATCTTCCAGCACAGCAACACCCGGGGTTTTACCCGGGTCTATGCCGATGATGATCTGGCCTTTCCCGTTCTTGCCATTGAGTATCTGCAGTGCTGCATTGACGGTTGATTCGGCGTCCTCGCTAAAGGTGACGATTTTTTCAGGGTTAAAATTAATCCTTCCCGATTCGCTGGCTGATGTGATGACTGAGCCTACGTCTGGGGGAATGGGGTCAGAAAAAGAGAGTACCAGAGTGTCTATACGTCTGAATTTTGTTACTTCCAGTATGGACTGGAATATAGTAAAATCATCTGTGATCAGTGCAATTCGTTTAGACCTGGTATACCCTCCCAAAAGTAAACGAAGGGATATTGGTTTTAGGACATATAAGTATAGTGTGATAGTGTGCGTGCTCGTCATCGGGCACACATTGGATGGTCAGATTGCAATGACCTCCAGGGGTACGGTAGGGGTGACAGGTATTGCTGACCTGATTCCATAAAGGCTCTGCCTGGCATCTTTGAAATAGAATCTTTCTTCCAGGAAGCCTTCATCCTTGAGCCGGGACAGTGCATAACGTACCGTCCTGGGTGGAAGATAACTTTCCCTGACTATTTCTTTTTGGGTCAGTAGGCCGCTGTATTCCAGCACCTTAAAGACCAGTTTGGCAGAAGGGGGGAGGTCCTCAATTTGTTTTGAAGAAAATTGTTCATATGGCTGTGCATTTAACTCTGGGTTATTGACGACAAAAACGATCCCTCATTTTTATTTCACCAATTGGTGTTAACGCTGTTGACTGATATAAATGTTATGTCATGGGGAGGGGGATTTATGTTCGTGTAACTGAGTCAAAAGTTGCGACGTCACACTCAACCGCAGCAGAGCTAAGGGGTATAGTTAGTAAGATTAAAATTATAGTAGATTCTTTAGAAAAACATGCGCCACCTTCTATTTTTATATACTCCGAGCATCCGCCCTGATGCCCCCGACAAAACGTTAGCGGTATTCGGGGTCGGTGACTTAAATGGACATTCTCATGCTCGTTTAGTGTAACAAAACAAAAACTTCATTTGTTAAATTCTGGAGATGCGCCAAGAAAAATCAGAACTTATTAATATAACTTCCGGTGATTGAAATATGCGCCTCAGTTGAAAAATTATAAACATTGAAACATTAATGTAGTTCAAGTATAA
>JAUWTY010000141.1 GCA_030614485.1 Methanosarcinales archaeon
GTGTTGCAACTGCTTGACCAGGTGGTCGCCTACCCGGTTGAGGACGAAGGCAAGTACACGGATAAGAAAGGAAAAGTACTGCCTGATGCCTATTTGATGAAAAGTGGTTCCACAGCCCATGACCTGGCATATATGGTGCATACAGATATCGGGGAAGGATTCCTATATGCTGTAGATGCAAAAACCAAGATGCGTCTTGGTGAAAAGCATGAAGTTGAAGATGGTGATGTGATAAAGATAGTTTCTACAAAGTAATATTCATAACATAAAAACCAAGATGGGTAGGAATAGTAAATTCGGACTATTCTATTTCCATCTCTTCGGTTTTGTTCTCTTCAACCAGTTTTTCTATCTTCTGCCTGGCAGTTTCCAGTTTTGATGAGCACAGGCGGGTAAGGGCTATACCCTGCTCGAACAGTGCAAGGCTCTCGTCCAGGGACAGGTCGCCTTCCTCTATCTTATTGGTTATATCTTCCAGTTCTGCCAGTGCGTCTTCTAAATTGATGTCATCTTTATCATTATCTGCGTTCAAATTTGTTCCTCCGCATCTGTTACTTTGCAGTATATCTTCCCGTCAATTACTCGCATCTCCAATGCATCTCCTTTTTTAGTATCTTCAACACTCCTGACCACCCTGCCTTTATGCATTACGATGGTGTACCCACGCTTCAATGTATTTAGCGGACTCACAGCATTGAGTTTACCCACGCACGATTCCAGGTGTTTGTTTTGCAGTTCAAGTTCTCGGTCCATGGTGAGAGCAAGGCGCGTTCCCAGTTCGTCCACACGCTGGATATGCTGGTTCAATGTACCCACCAGGCGCCGGGCATCAACTCGATTTTCGAGATGCAAAAGATGATTATCGTGATGAGAGATCAGACCGGTGATGGATGATATGAGATGCGACCGGGCCGTATCTACCCTGACCATCACCTCATTCCGGTCAGGTACTACCAGTTCAGCAGCGGCTGATGGGGTTGGTGCCCGGATGTCTGCTGTCAGGTCTGCCACGGTAAAATCGGTCTCATGCCCTACTGCAGATACCACAGGAATCCTTGAATCATAGATTGCCCGGGCAACCTGCTCGCTGTTAAATGGCCACAGGTCTTCAAGGGAACCTCCGCCCCTGGCAAGGATAATAACGTCAATGTCCATACTGTTCAGGCGCTTAATGGAATTTACTATACTCTCCACAGCATTATCACCCTGGACCACGGTAGGGGATAGCAGTATATCCACCGGGAATCTGCGCCTGGTCACGTTAATGATATCATGCAATACGGCCCCGGTAGGAGAAGTTGCTACTCCAACGCATCTGGGAAATAGTGGTAATGCCTTTTTGTGCCCGGCATCGAATAATCCCTGAGCAGACAGTTTTTTCTTTAATTTCTCCAGTGCTATGTGCAGTTCCCCGATACCGTCAGGCCTGAGGGCCGTGACCACAAGCTGGTAACTCCCCCTTACCTCATACACATCTATGTCGCCCTGGGCAAGCAATTTCATACCCACTTCAGGCTGGAAGGTCAGGCTGCGGCATTTGTTCCTGAACATCACGCAGTTTAACTGGGAGCGGCTATCTTTCAGGGTGAAGTACTTGTGTCCCGAACTGTGATTGGTAAGGTTCGATATCTCACCCCGCACCCATATCTTCCGAAGATGGTGGTCACTGCTTAACATATCGTGGATATAGTGGTTGAGTTCGCCAACTGAACAGATGTCGGTTTTCTCAGGGTCAGACTGGAAATCGAGCAGATTCACGTACTTTAATTGACTGGATATAGTATGAGGTTTTTGATAGTAGAGTGAAAGTAATCTACAGACCTATCAGGATCTGTTTACAAACGAGTCCAGTGTCATCATTCCTTCCATTTCATCTTCCCTTATCATTGAGGAATGGAACACAGAACTGTGCACCATTATAGGTGCATTTGTGCGCACGGCAAGGGAGATGCAGTCACTGGGTCTTGCATCTATTTCAATAGTGGTATCATTGTAGTTCAGGCTGAGCCTGGCATAATATATCCCATCCTTAATCTCATCTATAAACACGCAGGAGATACTGGCATCCAGCCTCTCAAGAATCGATGTCATGAGGTCATGTGTCATAGGCCTGGGCGTGACCGAGTTGTTGGCAGCTGAGTTTATGGATACCCCTTCAGACATCCCTACATAGATGGGCATAATCTCCCCTTCATCATTAGAGATTATGACTACGGGAGTCAAACCGTGCGGTGTATTAGTCATGTACACACCCTTTACATCCACTGGAATGAAATCATTCATGGTATGTTATTGGAAGATGTGTCTTAAAAAGCTTTAGGCCGCAGATGGTAGAAGGTAGATGGTTACCGTCCCTGGCGGAACATTTCCATACCTTTTGCCGTATTATTTAGCAGTTGCTGTGCCATATCCTGGGTGGGCCATGAACCCAGGCCGCAATCAGGTCCGGCATATTTGATGCTGTCGCCGAACATCTTATAAATACTGGATAGCCTGCCCGCTATGACATCTGGTGTTTCCATCTGGGTGACTACTTCTTTTATTCTGTCAGGTTCCTTCCAGACGTTGGTGTTGTATTTTTCGTTGAGGGCGGCAGTCAGGCCGAATATATCTGTGCGGGCTATGCCTACTCTGAGGAAAGTATCAGATGTGGTAAGGTCTGAGCGGTCGACGAGTCCAAGATATGAGGGATTTGCTGCTGATTCCACTCCAATGACGTTAATGGATGGGACTTCGCACACCAGTTTGTAATTTAGGGGTGAATGCAGGTGTATTTCGGTGTCTATGCCGTGGCTTTGGGCGGTCTGGCCTGCTATGGTAAGTGCTTTTATTGTATCTTCATCGGCGTGCATTATCTGTGGGTTTATACCAATACTGGGCTCGTCAATGGATACAGTAACTACTTCAAGGTCATCAGAGTAGTTGATTGCATTCTTAACAAACCTGTCAATGCTTTTTGCTATTGTCAGCAATACGTCGCTGTATGATGTGCCGCCGAACTCTTGTTGGTATAGCTCTAAAGGGCCTGTGGCGCACACTCGAATCTTAAGGGCTTCGCCGTGCTTGGCCCTGTACTCACCTGCCAGGGTGGTAATGGCTTCCATTTCCAGGATTTTTGCATCGGATTCCCTGACCAGTAGGGGCTCTTCAGTGCGTTCGGGGTCGTTTATGATGTTCAGGAACTGCTTGTTCATGTCCTGGAACTGGGGGTAGGTGGGGACTTCCACACCTGCTTCTATCTTCTGCTGCATTGAATGGGCGATTGTCCGGAACAGGAGTTCGTCTTCTCGCCTGGATGCAGCTGCTTGTGCTATCCAATCCCTTGAGATGTCAGGGGGGAGAGGATAACTGCCGATGTCGTCAAAGGTAATATCAGGGGTCATATGAAACAATAATGACGCCACACAATAATAATACTTTTTGAGATAAGAGTCACAATAGTCAAATGGGAGTATTTAAAACATACATAAAAATAATATCGGATTTATAATTTTTTATTGATATATATTTTGGAAAAGTTATTATACTGTCAGCATCAATCCTCATTATTAATAATTTTCCACGGGTTGTAAGGTAAGTTACTATCGGGGGTCGAGCAATTGGGCAATGACCACTCCTTTTGAACAGTGGTAACTATAGAATATAAAGGGGCGATTAAGTGATTTTATGTGAATGTGGTGACTTTATCAAGGGAGATATTTTCAAAGATTATATCAAAACTTCAATTAATCCTTCCACTGCCACAATAGGACATACAAAATGTGGATGTATATTTGATTTT
>JAUWTY010000018.1 GCA_030614485.1 Methanosarcinales archaeon
AGTGTAAGGTTGAGATTCCTGGCAAGCCTGGTGGCATCGATAATGTTAATAATAACTGCCGGACATTCATGGATGAGGTACCGCATGGCTGCCCGTTCATCTTCAGTGGACGTGGATAGTGAATAGATACCGGGCAAGTCCACCACGTTAATAGATTCCCCTTCATGTTTCAGGGTGCCCGTTGTTATCTCTACAGTCGTGCCCGGATAGTTGGATACTTCAACACCTATACCGGTAAGCCTGGAGAAGAATACGCTCTTGCCCACATTGGGGTTACCCACAAGTGCAATGGTTAAAGGGGCATCGGGTGGGATATTGTTATTAGCATTGCAGCATGATCCCAATTGTTATTCACATCCCCGGGCTCTGTACCATTATCTTTTGGGCTATATCTTTCCCTATTGCTACTTCGGTGCCCATGGTCGTGATAGACAGGGTACCTTTTCCCAGTTTCCGCTTCACCTGGATTTCCTGGTCCGGTATCAACCCAATAGCTGACAACCTGTCCTTTATCTCACGGGTCAGGGATATGACCTTAATCGTGCCGCGCTCACCTTCATTTAATTCTGACAATGGGATGTAATCACGGTATGATGCACCTTGTGGCTCAGTGGGACAGCATTCACCATGCCCGATGGGGTTGCCGTCAGGACAAATATCAGGGTGTCCCATAAAAGCACACATTTTGTCAAGAGTAGACTCAGAGATAGAATGTTCCATTTTACAGGCTTCCTTATGGGCAATGTCAGGGTCTTCACCCAGTACATCCACAAGGAAGGTTTCGAGCAATTGATGGCGGCGTTTAATTCTCAGCGCTTCGGTGTATCCTTTATCGGTTAAGGTTACGCCATGGTAGGGAGTATATTCGATGTAGCCTGACGCTGACAGTTTCTGAACCATTTCAGTAACGCTGGGTGCCGAGAGGTTGAGTTCTTCGGCTATCTGGCTGGTGCGGGCCAGACCACCATTCTTTTTTGTGATGTAAAGTATGGTTTCCAGGTATTCTTCAAAACGTTCGTTTAGCATTTTATTTTCACTTCTATGGCCTCCGTTTAGGTTTACCTAAATATATAATTTTGGAATAGTAACTTTTATTATTGATGGTTACACTCTTCCAGTTGGTTTACATTCAGCAGTAGCCAGCATTTTTTGACACGGGATAATATATGCACGTTAAAGTGTCGAAATTGAAATAACTGCCCGTAATACGCAGGTAATGGATATGAAGGAACTGATAACTGCAAATGAAGATGAACTCGTTGAGGTATTGTGGGAGTCTAATCCACAAATTTACAATATCCTCAGACGAAGTGAAGACTTGCATGTCACCAGGGATAAATTGTCCCGGTATTTAAACAATGTCGATGCAGCCCTTTTCAGTGTTTATTCCCACGGGCATTTCAAAAACATGAACATTCTGGAAAAAAAGAATGCAAGGGACTGCATTAGAGTGTTAAAAACCATTATAAGGACTGAAAATGAAAAACAGGTACGGTTCTCTGCATTGAAAATGTTATCCAAAATGGCAAAAGTGAGCAGGGTACCCAAGAGAGTAAATAAAGGATTCATCTTTGAGTTCATCTACCTGTTCCGGGGTGTCAGCGGGAGGTCAGGACTATATTCAGCCAAGGAAGTACCCTCGTTTTTGAAGCTTACAGGAAAGGATGCGGCACTTGAGCGCATGAAGTTCCTTGATGATTATGCAGGTCGGATGGAACCGTTCTTTGAGAAATACCGTACCGGTCTGGAAACTGACCTGACACATCGCAGGTCTATGCTAAAGGAACTCATCCTGCAACATTTTGGAGCCGACGAAGGGGACTGGAGTGATTATCACTGGCACCTGAAACATATCATCTCAGATATCAGTACACTGCAGAGTATTGTAAAACTTGACCAGGATGAACAAAAAGGTCTCAAACTGGCCGATAAGTATCACATCCCGTTCCAGATAACACCTTATTATCTTTCCTTGTTTGACAGTGAAAATCTCAAACAATTCGACCAGTCCATCAGGGCACAGGTACTTCCCAGTGCGAATTATTGCAAGAACTTCTATGAAAGCAAACAAAAAAATATCAGCATGGATTTCATGGAAGAGGAATCAACCAGTCCCATTGAAGGAATCACGCGTAGATATCCCAGGATACTTATCCTCAAACCTTACAAATCATGCCCCCAGATATGTGTTTACTGCCAGCGCAACTGGGAACTTGAAACCATTGACAATAGTGAGATAACCAGGGACGTGATCACAAAGTCCATTGATTGGGTTGCGGACAATCCACATATCAGCGAAGTGCTGGTTACCGGAGGGGACCCGTTAACACTAAACGATTCTTATCTTGACTGGCTGCTGGGTAAAATATCTGATATTGAACATATTGAACGTATCAGGATCGGGACCAGGACTCTGGTCACGCTTCCTTTCCGGTTCACTGACAGGCTTTTAGATGTGTTCAGTAAATATCATCGCCTGGGTGAACAGGAATTATGCGTGATGACCCATTTCCAGCACCCCACTGAAATCACTCCTGATGTATTGGAAGTGGTTTCAAATATCAAGAAACAGGGTATTAATATCTATAACCAGCAGGTATTTACTTACTATAACAGTAAGAAATTTGAATCATGCCTGTTGCGCAAAACCATGAAAAAATCCGGGATAGACCCGTATTATACTTTTAACACTAAAGGTAAGGATGAGACCATAGATTACCGGGTCCCCATCTCAAGGATAGAGCAGGAACGCAAAGAAGAGGCCAGGCTTCTGCCGGGACTGGAGCGGACCGATGAACCCGTGTTCAACGTACCCAGGCTTGGCAAGTCACACCTGAGGGCGTGGCAGGACCATGAAGTTATAATGATATTGCCAAACGGCAGTCGAGTATATCGTTTTTATCCCTGGGAGTCCAACCTTGAACTGGTAGAACCCTATAACTATTTGGATGTATCCATCTATGATTACCTGGAACGTCTGTACCTGGATGGCGAGGATATTGATGAATACAGTTCAATATTGTACTATTTCTGAAAACATCTTTTAGCGTTACATTTAATGACATTTTTATGCTACATTTCTTCGTGACTGTACATTTTTATTATTTTGACAGATAAATATACAATAAATAACACTTCTGCGGTTATTCCAATCACCCAGTTTTTGGGAGTACCTAACAGGTCAAATAAACCGATAAAAGGAATCAACAAAATAATAATTGCAACAATCCAATATTTCTCGTATAATTTGGATGAATGTACATTTCTTTTACTCATATTCAATATCTCCCCACATCTTCAGACCTTGTTTGCTCAACTTTATGACCTTAGTTTCACCTGTCTCGACAATTTCTATGAATCCGTTATTACCCAGAATTTCTACGTAGTCATTCATTTCCTCGTTCTTCTGGATGTATTCTTTTCTTCCCTTCTTAAGGTCTGGATGGATTCTCTGCATAAGTTCATCCGGGGAACCCGCTTCACCAGTACCCAGTTCATACATTAATTTGAACTGGTCCCTAAGCGGCTCTGATATTGGGTAAAACGGCCTGGTAATCTTGTGTTCGATGTTGGTAAGATTGTCTCCACCATCTATCGAATGTGTTGAATATGCCCGGCTATTTGTGATTAATGACGCAACATAACCAACGATTGTAAGGTCTCCTGTTGCACCTGTCAGGTTCAAAAACACTTTACGGGATTTATCTTTCTCATTCTGGATTAAAGAAATAATGTCCCGGACTGATTTGAATGTATCATCCATATCAACATCTTTAGATGCCACTTTTGCATAACCCCCAAGAACATCCTCTGCATTGATAGTCCCAGAATCTACGCTTTTGTTCAGCATCCCCTTCCCTGTGACGTTGATTACTTTGTCTGCCGGGAGCTGTTTTATTCCTTTTAGCAGGCTTGCCTGTCCAACACCGGCAATAACAATATGGGATACAAATTGAATATTAATAATGTACAGTATAATTCCATATAACACAACAAATATCAATACCCACCAGTGCCAGCACAGTATCCATGTTCCATAGTTAAGGCCCATAAAGTCACATTCGTAACTTTTATCTACACTTGTTATATCGATGTCTGAACCATCATTTTCAGGTATTAACAATAATCCTGAAAGTGTGGCCGTAGACACAGGTGTATGCGTGGGTGTTGGTGTCGGAGTTGATTTATGTGAGTGTTTGGGATTACTGCTACCTCCTACGCTCTGGACAGATGGCACATAATACATGCTGTAAACTAAAGGATTTGTGCGGTTGTTGGGTACCATGAACTGGAAAAAATATGTGGAATTATCATAACCATAATTCAATGAACTGTTCAATGGTACTATAAATATTATATTACCGCTTGCATCTTCAAGCAGTCCTTCCCTGAAATAATTGTACTGCGGATTACTGTCAGCGAATGTATATATGGTTGGTACATTGGTGATATTTATTCCGATAGTGGGGAGCTGGAAGGTGGATGTGTTGGTGAACGTATTTGCACCCGAATCCCAATCGATTCCTGTGATATTGTCGATGGTAGATATATTCCCTGCTTTGAGTTCAGACAATACCGGGACCGTACTTGAATTTGTAATCAGTATGAGGTCTCCTTCATTGATAGTGGCTCCCAGTTCAAGTTTATAGATGGTTCCGATACCTTGCTGGACCGGACTTACAGGGTTAGGGTAGATTGAGGAAGACTGGGCAATGATCTGGCCGTAGTATCCCTGCCATTTATCGGTATTCATCGAGATGGCAGAGAACTCTATATAGGTGATATAACCTCCTCTTGCGTCATGGCTGCCGTTACTGGCTGGTTCGGCGGCTACGCTAAAGGACGAGGCAATTATTATTGCCAGCATCAATAATGCCCATCTGGACCCAATTCTAATCTTGTCTCCAAAGATATTGTCTATATTTTTCATCAGAACATTATTTTCATTCCACAACAGACCCGCATTTTGGACAGAACTGTGCATCACTGGGAATTGATTCACCGCAATTGGAACAGATAACCGGTTTTGCACCTGTCCCTGCCACTGCCACTGCACCGGTTTTCCGTCTAGACCATACAACTGCCGCAGCAATAATAAGCAGCAGTGCAAAGACGGCCAGGTGTAAGCCGGTTGAGATTCCACCTGTCACATTCAGAGGCAGAATTTCATCCAGATTTTTCACCAGGATTTCAGACCGCTCCCCGTAATCCGCATGTATCGGCACTTCCGGGTTATCGGCCAGGTCCGCTCTTGTGAGTTCCACTCTTGTTGAAACTGTTTGTTTTTCACCTACTTCAATAGGTATGGAGTTCCCAAGACGAAGTATCTCTTCATCACCTTCTATCAGCATTGTTATGGAAGGACTCACATAACAGGGTACACTGCCCGTGTTCTCGACTGTAAGTTCGAGCCTTTGGGTGCCTTTGTCATAATTCACGCCTGACACTGAAATTTTTGAATCGTCTTCTACTGAAATAAGTGTGATATCCAGGATTTTTGTCAGCAATAAGTTCAATGAACCCGGAGCTTCTCCAAATTCAGATGTAACGATAGCACTCAGGTCGCTGCTCCTTGCATAAGCTGTCAGGTCAATATCATAGGTGCGGCCGGAGTCGCTGTTTGATTCTATGTACCGGGCAGTATCGTCTCCCACTGTACCCACACGTTCATCTCCTGCCATTATGCCAACCGAGGATTTGAAGAATTCCCCCATATCCGCATCATTGCGGTAAATGATCTCAAGTTGTTTTGTAGCTTCATTGTACTGGGCAGAAACGGCATCAAGAGAGAGTTCATAGCGAGGCAGGTAGAACTTGTCCAGGTCTTCTATCAGGCTCATTTCCCCGGTTACCTGCCTGCCCTGTCCGAACTTTACTATTACACTGATACCGGTAGCGTCCTTTAAAACCTGTCCCGAACCTACCAGTTCATTGCCGATTAAGGTACTGCCTTTGATATCGTTTGATTTCACAAATTCAATAACCTGGGCGGGAACGGTATTTGCACCAATGAAAATGACAGGACTATCCCCGCTCATAATTGCGCCCTCGATGAACTCACCATTGGACAGGATTACCGAATCAGTTGGGGACAGTTTTATGAATTTGCTGACAATTGCAAGGTTATCATCGAACCTGTTGCCTTCATCTATTATTTCAGGATCAAAACCGTTGAGTTCGTCCTTAACTGCTCTATCCACATGACCGTATATCAATATATTTTCAACATTACGGCTGTTCAGGAAGTTATTAACTTCATCAATATTATCGCGGTTGGCGAACAGTACCCATGAACCGGATTTCGCAGCGTATGGGGCTGCAGATATGGCATTATACCCGTACTGGTCATCAACAATTATGAAACTGTTAATATCCAGTTCACTGGCGAGTTTGAGATTCAGTTCCCTGCCATCGGTTGATTTTGTCTCATCAACCACAGTCAGTCCGCCCTGTTCAATAATGTTTTTGTAATTAACAAGGTAGGGAACACTTTCCGATTCAAATAAACGTACGTCTAAGTTCTTGTTCAGGTACTGGGGAATTACTCTTGCATGGGGTTCACTGATTGCAAAAAAATAAGGCATATTGTTAAAATTGGCATACATTACAGCCGAATAAACATCACCCCAATCAGCTGAATTGATTACTACCTGTCCGGCTTGCTGTGCATTTGCATATCCTGTGTTCAGGATAAGTAATAGTAAGATAATAAATATTAATTTTCTCATCAAATTCCACCTGTAACTGAATTATTGTTAAAGTATTGTGCTTTGTGAATTTTGAGATTATATGTTGTCTTAGAATAAATAAATCAGAATAGGAATTGTGTAATTCCTATTCTATTCATTATGTCTGCATTCCATTTATGTCTGCATTCCATATTACATACATTTTCCTAGTTAATTTTCTATGTCAGTTCCACATAGAAGAAATATGTCTGCGGACTCACAGATGCATTCACAGGCACAACCATCTGGAAGTCTTTTGTGGTTCCGTCAAAGGCTTCCTGGTTACTGTCGATCATACCAGCAAACACGAAGTCGGTCATATTGCTTCCACTGAGTCTTGACAACGCCACAGTTTTCCATGTGGGGTTCAGTGTGGCGTTATATGTCTGGACATAAGGGCCATTCACTACATTTCCCGCAACTGTCAATGCTTGTGAACCGCTTAAGGTATTGTTGGCACTGTCAGAGTTGCTGCTTGTGAAATTGTATGCGGTGTCGATATCGTCTGGTGTTGCTGCACCAAGCTGGTCCCATTTGGTTAAGTCCATGACATTATCCAATGTGGCAAAAATATTTCCAGCCAGGTTTGAGAGGTTGTAGTTCCATGAATACATCACGTTACCACCGCTCTCAAGCTGAAGACCATTTTCACCAGATTCATTGGTCACGTTACCAAAGTAACCCTGCCATTTGCCAGTGGTTGACGTAACATCTGAGAAATTGATCTCAGTTATTTGTCCACCGGTTGCAGTACTGCTTCCATTTGATACAGGTGCTGCACTTGCCGGCACTACTGTTACAAGTACTACCAGCAACAATGCTGCAAACAGTTTGCTTATATAGTCTGTTTTTCGTTTCATTTTTTTTCCTCCTTAGCTTTTTATTCGAGTTGTTAATCTTGATTTACATCGTGTTTTTTAATTTCTCCTTTTTGTGGATAAACGTCTCATTTTTAAGAGAAATATGTCATCAGCCGGGATTGGCCGTTGTGACTTTGAATTATTGAAATCTTATCTGAGTTCCAGATAAAAGTCCAAATCACCCCCCGTTACAGGATTAAGATTACATGGAATTGATATTTCATAATTGCTGATTTTACCGTCTGCACCAACAGCCGCATTTTTTACAATTGCAATAAAGACCAGTTTTTCGTTATCCCCTGTGTCATAGTATCCATTGGTATCTTTCGTCCCATCCCAAAGTATACCGGTTATGAAATTTGCATTAGACAGATTAGTATGGTCGGTCATATCCGTACTGTTCACTATGGGCACATTGTAGATGACCTGACCATTGACTGTGAAGGATGTCCTGTCTATCGAAACATTCCCGTAATTGTTGCCTGAAGTGTTTGTGAACAGTTCCGAGATATTATTTCCTGCAAATCCTGTTGCATTACCATACCCTGTTATCATTCCCAGATTAATATCAGCATCCAGGAAATCGCCCCCGCTTGCATTGGGAGAATTATCGCTGTCATAACCCAGCGGGTACAGTTCGCTCCAGTTTATGCCTGCTGATTTATTTACAGCATATAAATTGCCAATGTCAGTAGCGTTACTCCAGGTCCACTTTAACATCACATCACTGGCACTATTATTTAAAACCACCCTGCCACTTACATTTCCATTATACTTCTGCCATGCTGACACATTGATGGTTCCGGAAGCGTTATTATTACTGGTATCTGTATCCAGAGTATTTCCATGAGGGTCTGCCTTGATGGTGATATTATGTGTCCCGGATATTGTGGTCCAGTAGGCAGTGGCATTGGCGCTGGCACCGGCAGCTATGCTGTTCATTGAGACATTATAGAATTCAGAACTACTTTCATAGAACAGGACATAGAAATTACCAGAATCAGATGCTCCCTTGTTGTAAATGGTGGCATTAATCGTCAGGTTAACATTTTCTTTAATTTCACCCGTTTCTGTAACCTTTGAAGCATCTACTCCATCATAAACAAATATTATGTTCCCGGAAGTGAGGTTCAGGTCAGAGCCGGGACCCAAAAGCGTAATATTCCTTGTTTTTGAGGTATTGTAATTACCCGCCCAGTCATAGGCTGTTGCGTTTATAAGGTAGACGCCGGGTGATAATGCTGTAAAATTATTTACAGCAGGTGATGAGGTATTGGTAATATTCGTCACCGGCGTACCATTGGTGTAATATAGAAATGTAGTAATATTTTTCAGGTTCAGGTCGGTTGCAGTTACGTTTACAGTAATATTATTCCCGAAATGAATGGAATTGTTTGCAGGCGTAGGACTTGTAAAGTAAATGTCGGGTGATGTGCTGTCAAGGACTATGGTCCTGGTCTGTGTAGTGTTGGAGTAACCAGACCAATCAAATGCTGTGGCGTTGATGTAATATATCCCCTCAGACAGACCGATGAAAAGTACGTTGTTTGAGGAAGAGGTAACTGTGATATTGTTCACTTCAGTACCGTTCTCATAATAGAGGTAGTTGGTAACATTTTTCAGGTTAATGTCAAATACAGTGATGTTGACTGGAATATAATCCTGGCTGAGGTTGGAATTATTGGCAGGAGTGGTATTGGCAAAGTTGATTATGGGAGGGGTACCATCAACAATAATTGTTCTCGAACCAGTTTTATTGAAATTACCTGCCCAATCATATGCAGTGGCGTTGATTATGTAAATATTATCTAATAATCCGGTAAAATTATTAAGGGTAGGAGAGGATGTGTTCGTTATATTGTTTAATAAAGTTCCATTATCGTAATAAATATAGATGGTGATATTTTTTAGGTAAGAATCGCTTGCGGTGGCATTGGTTTGAATATAATCAATGGTAAGATTCACATTATCAGGAGGTGTGGGGCTTTCAAAGGTGATGTTTGGGGGATTGGTGTCAAGAGTTATTGACAGAGTTTCGGATTTATTGAAATACCCCACTTTGTCATAAACCGTAGCATTAAGCAAATACGTCCCATCAGACAGACCACTGAAGAAACCCCAATTTTGCAGAGTGAAATAAGTGGTATTACTCATCAGGGTGCCGTTACTATAGTAAAGGTATATAGTGACGTTTTCGAGATTGTTGTCTATTGCTGAATAATTAAAATCTATCTGGGTATGTGAAAGATTTGAGTTATTAGCAGGTGTGGGACTGACAAAACCAATGGATGGTGGTGTGGTGTCAAGGATAATGGTCCTGTTGCCGGTAGATGCGGAGTTTTCGCCTGTGTCATATGCCGTGGCATTGATGATGTAGGTGCTATCTAACAGGCCGGTGAAATTATTAAAAATAGGTGAGGAAATGTTTGTAACATTATCTATCAGTGTACCGTTGCCATAATAGATATAAATGGTAATGTTTTTCAGGTTTTTGTCAAAAGCTGTGACATTGACAGGAATATAGTCCTGGATAAGATACGAATTATCGAGCGGAGTGGGGGCCGTAAAGTTTATGAGCGGCAGTATGATATCGCGATCTGTCCATGCTGAATGATTCACCCACGTCTGGTTAATGTTGGAACGAATATCAACGGTACGTGTGGATATGTTATGCTGGGTATTTGGAATTAAACCGGTTGCATTATAGAACTGGGTACCGTTTGAGACATTTATTATAAATGTACCATCCATCCAGACTTCAACATGGTCAAAATCAAAATCAGTGGGATCGGTCCATGTCCAGTTAATAAATGTTTCATTGTAGGTTACATTTGTCAGGCTGGTGACGGATGCAGGTGGAGTAGTATCAGTTACGTTAGCAGTGTCAGTTCTATTGGCGTAAAGACCCTCTGCAGTGGTATCCAAATATGTGACATTAAATGTACCGAGTTCAACAACCTGCAGAATATTATCACCAACCGTGACAGATGTGTCTGCTGTGCTGATACTTCCCGTAAAGACGCCTGTATCATTACCGGTCTCAGTTAATACTATTGTCTCATTGTCTCCATTACTGCTCAACAATGTTACACTTGCGCTTTGGTATGAGATAGGGTCAGAATTCCGGTCGACATCATCAATCCTGACATAAACTGTATCGTAAACAATAATATCCGTGACATTACCAGAGCCGTTCATGTCGGCTACAAATTTGACTGAACCGTTGGTTGTCTTTGTACCTATAGTTAAATATGGTTCAGAAACGACATCAGATACGTAAGCATTATCGCTATCAAGAGCAGTGTTACTTATGTCAGCATCTATGTAGTCATTTTGTATTGAGGTTCCGAAAACGAGCCGCATCTGACTTTCGTTTGTAAGATTTGTTAAATTCAGGAATATATCGAACGGTATTCTCCAGTCTACAAAAGTGTTATTTGTAGTACCGAAAACATCTGGTGCATCAACAGCCCTGAAATATGTCCAGTTATTGTTGCCAACCACTACACTCCATAAGGGGGTGACATCCGGAGCATCACTGGCTGTCATATTTTCTCCTGCATGAGTGTTTTTATGGAGATAAATTGCATCAACATTATTTCCACCTTTAATGTACAATATGTATTCATAATTGGAAGTATTGCCATCCGTATCAAATTCTACTCCCCACACATGCTTATTGATGAAATAGTTGCCATTAAATACGGGGTCATCTAAAATCCTCATTCGGAAATAGAGATCAGTCCCGTCATTGAATATGTATGATACAGGGTAGGTATCGTTACCAACAATTTCGACATCCTCTTTACCACCATAGTCATCAAATGGGTCCGAAAAGTTTCCAGTTTGGTTTACAACAACATGCCACTGTTCGTCAGTTGGCCAGGCAAAGGCTGTAGAAGGCATCGAAAAAAGAATCAGGAAAATAAATGATATATTCCATTTTTGACAATTGCGATGCAACACAGACCACCTCTTTTAGTTCCAATCTTCAAACATTTTTTATTACAGAATCTAGTTATGATTATTATGATTATATATGTATTTACCAGTTTATATATATTATGTAAGTTATACCAAAATGATTTTTTCACGTATCCCCAATCATCCCATCACAGTTCATACCGTGTAGAAGACCACACTTCCCTCAATATCCCTTTAATATTGTTCTTATCTACAGAAACATCAAATTTTCTATCAAT
>JAUWTY010000134.1 GCA_030614485.1 Methanosarcinales archaeon
GATGAAGTGCTATGGAATCTTGGCGTAAATGATAAACCGGGTTCACGCTACATTGTAAGCAATGCTTACATGGCCTATGCCATTAATGATGTTATGGGTGTATGGGATGGGCACGACTGGAGTGACTACAGGACGTATGCCGTGATTTCAGGGCAGCAACAACTCGTTTACAAACAATACTGGTACACCAGCATGGAAGGTCGTCTGCATATCTTTGACGGAGATGGACTGAAACATTACCGTCTAGTGCATGAATCATTGCCCAATCCTTATGCCAGCGGCGGCAATATGGAACAGAGCTGCAAGGCACAATATAATATGTTGTACAGTGGAAATCTCAATATCGAGAATACCGGTTTTGTAAAGATATTCGAATTTGTTGAAGGAGCTACCATTACTGGTAGTGCAACTGATGGTGCTACTGTAACTATATCGAATGATATTATGACAAACCAGGGGCGTTTATTCACTTATACCCAGACATCCACAGTTAAGAACGGTACATACAGCTTTGAAGTACCATATTCCACACTGGGCCCTATTTCAGGCCAGACTAACTTCGACACCAGACCCATCGGTCCCTATACGATCACGCTGGGCAGTGTGTCGGAGACCGTGGATGTTGCTGAACTGGATGTATTGAACGGGGGAACACTCACAGTAAATATATTGTGAGGACAGGTTAGATGATTAATTGGAGTGAACAAATATGAAACACAAAATTTTACTCATACTGATATTAGTAAGTATATTCTCTACCATTGGGTGCACTTACACCAACATCCCCGAGCCCACAGGAACAGCCACTGAAATGCCTACCATAACACCCACACCTTCACCAATAGCCACCCCACAGCCCACTCCGAAAGATGGGCTTACAACAGTGACCATTGAGGGTAATGCATTTGTTCCTGAGACTGTTACTGTTTCAATAAAAGGTGTAGTGAAATGGACAAATATGGACTCTACGCCGCATAAAATAAAGATTATGGGTATGGTCACAGACGACCTAGGTCAGGGCGATTCATTCATATGGGCCTTCAATCAAAAGGGGACATATGAGTATTCATGCAAATATCATCCTGATATGAAAGGTACAGTTATAGTTCAATGAATGGCTGTTCAATTCAATTGCTGAGTTGGAAAATATTCGAGTTGTAGCACTAATATTCCGAAGGTACCGTCTCCAGCACCTATAAATTAGATGCGGCTACAGATGCAAGTTATGTTAATTCAGACGCCACCATGTCAGCCAGTATATGCATCTCAATAGACAGCATAAATCCAGTCGCTGCCGCTACAGTTATATCCAGCGGTAACTGGATCAGGTTAAATCCCAGCACCACCAGCACCGGCATAAATATCAGTGCAAAATTGATAAGTATGGTCAAAGGCCCAAATATGGGATGATGGGATAACCCCCTGTGCTTGAATATGACCTTATAGGGCCACCATAGAAATTTGAACACACCCCACCTGTTATATGGAGAACTATCAATATCCAGGTCCGGACTTAAGAAAAATGTGACAGGTAGGTTATAGAAAATATCAGGATTAACTCTATACTTGGCGGCTGGACAAGGAGAGAAATGTCTGACCTGCTGAACAGGGCATATATGATTGATAGTATTAGCATCAATACAATGATGTTGATTATGTTATGGTTTTTTCCGTCCGGCATGGCTGTCATCTTCATCAACGAAATTGTACTTAACTTTACAACCAAACATATTAATCATTTCAACTCCTTTTTTTATAGTACATAATGTATAACTTTATGTAGTCGGATTAATCCGACCAAAGGGAAGATTTTCTCGGTGATGATTTAAACATCATGAATAGTCTTCTTTATTATTGAGTGAAAAATACCTGCATAAGCGAAAAACATCTACTGCTCCATAATGTTATGAAAAACCCAATTTCGCACCTGGACATTGAATCAGCCTGGAAGATACTGCTTATCTGGTTCGGCCTGGTTATCGTAATATTTTGCATAGCCCACGAATGAGGTGTAGTGGCCTTTGGTGTTACCTACGGCCTTGTATTCAGTGGGCTTGCCTATCGTTTTCGCCGTTTGGTCGTGCCGTTTTTTAAGCGGATGGGATTGTATAACTATAAGGGATTCCTGCTGCTTTCAGTGATTGTAAGCCTTACCGAGGAGACATACTGTTACCTGCTGGGGAACCGCATTGCTCAACCTGTGCTGTGGATTGACTTGGTAGTGGTCACCGGGCTGTGGACCGTTTGGTTCGGCACATGGTATTTCTATCTGTCAAAGAAGTATGCTTTTCCTGAAAAGGAAGCGTTAATGACCTCTGCTTTTATCGGCGTGTTGTATGAATATACTGGGACCGGTTATTTCCTGCAAAATCCCCTGGGTGTAGTGCTGGCATTTCCATTGGCAGTGGTCGTTTATGCAGCCATTTTTGTACTTCCCATGCAGTTGATAGAATTTACGGGAACTAATGATTCAAAAATGAAATATCCAATAGGTATTGTGCTGCCTTTCATTTTGACCTTTCCTGCAGCCATTATTTTATTTGTACTTTTTTCACTGGCAGGCTATCCACTTGAGTGAGGATTGTTTTTACTGAAAATATGCCCGAATTCTTATCTAATGTCAACACAATTTCATTAACCAATGTGGCTGGACGCATTGTACTCTGCTTTTGAATATCTCCTAAGAATTATCCCCCACACTGTGCTGGGCATCTTCATAATGGAATGGCTGGTAGAGATGGGAGTGGTGGGTAGGCTGGGGTTTGTTACTGCACCATTTATGCGATTCGCCCATCTGAGGGAAGAGTTAGGTGTGAGTTTCCTTGCATCCTTTGGCTCACCAACAGCAGGCAATTCAATGGTGGCACAGATGTACAATAAAGGGATAATAGGCAAGCGTGAGACCATCATTGCTTCACTCATCAATTCCTTCCCGTCAACAATTGTGATTTTGCGCAACCTACTGCCGGTATTGATAATCCTGCTGGGCACAACTGGCCTGATATACCTGGGTGTGGTGGTGTTCGTGGGGTTGTTGAGGACGGTAATTACGCTGGTAGCAGGCCGGTTTTTGCTTAAACCAAAGGAAGCGTGTAAAGTAGAATGCTACAGCCAGAAGGGGAGTGGGTTCAGGGCGGGATTCAGGAATGCTGCAAGGGCATCAGCCAGGCCGTTGAAGCGGATAATTATTACTATGACCGTGGTGTCAATTGTGGTATTTCAGCTTATTGATGTGGGATTTTTTGATACTATCTCAGCATACCTGAACAGTTCATTCATTGCCAAGTATATCCCGGCCGATGGGTTGCCAATAATAGCTGGGTGGTTTGCGAGTAATATTGCAGCTTATACTATTGCAGGTAACTTGCTGACAACGGGTATGTTGTCTTCAAAGGAGATTGTCATAACGCTTCTGGTGGGGAGGATTTTATCAAGTATTGTCAGGATGAGGTCATCACTGCCGTTTTATGTGGGGATTTTTAAGTCTGACCTGGGGGTACCAATTATGCTCATATCATTGTTGATGCAGGATGGGATTATGCTGGTGGTTACAGTTTTGCTGGTTGTGTTGTGGTAAGATTAATGAGGAGTGATAACCAATATCGGCCTTAGGACAAAATTACTCAATCTGCAGTCCCATAATTTCACAGTCTTCTTCTGTGAGCTCAACCACACGGACATAATACTCGGCAGAAAATCGCTCCTTCACTCGGTCGATCTTTCTCATACTTATGTTCAGGATGTGGGCAATTTCTTCGTTGGTCGAATGTTTTATCTGATACTCACCCTCATCGCATCCAAGTAGAATCAGAGCGTTGAGAATTTTCTGTGATTTATGTTTTCCCTTTGAAGTAAGTGCCCTAAGAGTTTCGCGTTCATCTTTAGTAAGCGTCACGATGTATTTCTTCATATTCAATCCCCTCAAGTTGAATAT
>JAUWTY010000127.1 GCA_030614485.1 Methanosarcinales archaeon
GTGCCAATAAATTAAACATACTCCTGCCACCCCTTTCGCATTCATCCTGCCCGGGTGCTCCTCTCGATATGTGCCGCCCGGCCTTGTGGTGTGGGGGCTGGCAGGCGCTTTTCGATTATTTCGGCGGTTTTTGGGTGCGAATGCAACGATTCAACTTCCTCTGCCACTGCAGCCCGCCGGGGCGGCATGGTGGCAGCCAACCTTGTTGACTCATGTAGCCTGGGTCCGGAGAGTCAGGAATGTAAAACAGGGTGCCAACTATGAATGTAATTCCAGGGTTGGCTGTGTGGGGGGAATATGCGCCGGGTGTGGGTTGAGGGAGTTGTATTCAGTTGTTGGCTGTGGAGTGCCGCCATGGCTGTTAAAATATATTACCATTCAATTTTAAAACCACAGAGGACACTGAGTGCACAGAGGTTTTTTCCCTTCTCTGCGCCACTGCTCCTCTGCGGTGAGTTCTCCATGTCCCAGCATAACACCTCACATGCACTTTACCTACTCCCACCCATTCTTCATCTATCCCTGCCGCCCAGAAAATCAGATGAATATGAATTTGATTATATGCCCTCTGCCTGATAAGTTATTAGTCCATTATTGCAGGGCAGGACTTGCATAACAATTGTGATAGAATCAAATACAGACCCTTCACTTTTTACCCGCACCAGACCTTGCTCCATGCACCTTTTCGTGACATTCCATACACAATATAGTAAGATTCGTACCCCGATTCCTGCCACCCTTTGACCTTGAGATCTTGTGGTGCACTTCATCGGCTGGCCGGCCGCACATGGTACACACAAATCCATCCTGCACCATAGTTCTCTGCCTCAGCACATGGGGCAGCGGGCCGGTGGGTGCCCCGCCCACAAAGGGCCAGCGCTCAAGCAGGTTAATCCAGTCATCAAGTGCCTTCTCCTGCCCGCGGTCAGTGATACCCAAGCGCTGGCATTGGTCAACGAACCCCAGCAGTTCGTGATATCCCTGGTAACCGGCGGCAAGTTCAGCTTTTTTGCTCTGGAACAGGCGGTTAAGGCGCTGTATGCTGGTGCGGTGTTTCATACTTTTTTTCAGGTCGGTGTCCTTCATACCGGACATAACAGGTTAATCAGCACATAAAAATGTTATCCAATATCCCGCCAATTCAGAAAAGGTTAATAAAATAAAATCAATAGTCCTTAACTATGGGGGACTTCACGGGTTCGGATTATACAAAAAAAGAACATTTCCGCTGCCAGTTGATAACCTGGGGTGAGGCGGCAGGGATGTCTCGTGAACTGGCGCGCATGGTACATACCTCCAGGTTTGAGCCGGAGATTATTGTTGCCATCGGCAGGGGAGGTTATGTACCTGCGCGGGTGGTATGTGATTACCTGCTGTTCCGTGACCTGACCACTATAAAGATGGAACACTGGGGTGTCGCAGCCACCATTGATGACCAGGCCCATATACGGTTCGGCCTGTCCACCGACATATCCAATATGCGCGTGCTGCTGGTGGACGATATCACCGATACCGGAGATACATTGCTGAGGGCACTTGATTATATCAGTGACTCCCAGCCGTCTGAAGTGCGGACGGCCGTGCTTCAGCATAAGACCTGCTCATCCTTCGTGCCTGACTACTATGCGCACAGGATAGTGAAATGGCGCTGGGTCATCTATCCCTGGGCCATTTTCGAAGACCTGTCAGGGTTCATCAAAAGGATAGCAGGTGAAGAATGGCAGACGATAGAGGAGATACAGCAGCGGTTGTTGCATGATTTCCAGCTTTCAATGAGTATCGGGAAACTGGGAAGTATCCTTGAAGATATGGAAATGCAGCGAATGATTGAGAGTATTGACAAGCAAGGAAGAGTTGTCTACAGGAATGCGGATTAATACTCCCCACATTCAAGGAATTTTATATATCCAATCATGGGTGTCAGGTATCTCGCCGTACTGGATACGCGTAATCTCATCGTACAAACGATTTGCGATTGTACCAATCTCACCGTCATTGATATTAATATTGGTGTCCTTGTACTGTATCTCGCCCACAGGGGATATGACGGCTGCGGTACCAGTGCCAAAAACCTCCTGGAGCCGGCCCTGTTTTGAGGCCTCGATAACCTCGTCTATAGATATGCGCTTCTCCTGCACTTCCATGCCCCACGATTTCATAAGCTGGAGTGCAGTCTCCCTGGTAATACCAGGCAGGATAGAGCCTTCCAGTGGTGGGGTTATTATCACATCGTCTATTACAAAGAAGATGTTCATGGTGCCCACTTCATCTATGTACTTGTGCTGCTCGCCGTCCAGCCACAGTACCTGGGTGAAACCTTTTTCCTGAGCTATCTGTGCAGGCAGCAAGCTGGCTGCATAATTGCCTGCGGTCTTGACCTCACCAACACCACCCTTTACCGCCCTGACATATTCATCGGGGACCAGCAGGCTGACTGGATTGAAACCTTCCTTGTAGTATGCGCCTACCGGGGATAGGATTATCATGAATCGATATGTACTGGACGGGTGGACGCCGAGGAAATTATCAGTGCCAAAGACAAAGGGGCGAATGTAAAGAGAATATCCCATTGAAGTAGGTATCCAGTCCCTGTCCTGTTTAATCAGTTCGGTCATGGCCTCCATGAACATATCCAGATCAATCTCAGGGATACACATCCTCTTGTTGGACAGGTTCATCCGTTCCAGGTTTTTCTCGGGGCGGAATATGTTGATGCTGCCGTTGTTGGTATGGAAAGCCTTGAGTCCTTCAAATACTGCCTGGGCATAGTGCAGTGTGCACAAAGCGGGTTCGAACTCGATCTTTCCATAGGGTTCTATCCTGGGATTAATCCATTTGCCATTCTCGTAATCCATACTGAACATATGGTCTGTAAAAACTTCACCAAAGCCCAGCGTATCAAAGTCAACCTCAGATATATGGCTGTTTTGGGTCCGTGTGATATTGATGTCTGACATGATTTATGCCCCTAATAATGTTGAAAGTTACCGATACCCTATTACAGTTAGCCACTAATAAAGATAATGGATAGGATGATGTGGTAAAGTGAGGGCGATTAAGTAGGCAAATAATTGGGAATAATCAACTAAACCGATATGAGAATCATACAACCTGAAAAGCCTTTTATTATATTATATTCAATAGAGCCGACAATTAAAAATTGCAATATTATTGAGGGAATTACATGTTTACGATAAAGAACCATCTGGAAAAGCGTGACGGTCACCTTACCATCGGAGGGGTTGACACTGTTGACCTTGTCGAAGAGTACGGGACGCCGCTGTATGTGACGAACGAGCAGCGCGTCAGGGACAACTACCGCAGGTACAGTGAGGCATTTCCTGATGCAGACATGTACTACGCCGCCAAGGCTAACGGAAACTTCACCATCCTGCGCATTCTGGCACAGGAAGGTGCAGGTGCCGACGTGTTCGGGGATGGCGAACTTTATATGGCACTGCTTGCAGGTATCCCAAGGGAGAAGATACTCTTCAATGGCAACTCCAAGACTGACAGGGAACTGGAAATGGCTGTGGAGACCGGGGTCAGGGTCTCAGTGGATTCCCTTGACGAACTAAATACCTTAAGCCGCATTGCCAAATCGCAGAACAGGACAGTAAATATCGCCTTCAGGGTCAATCCGGATGTATCCCCTGATACCCATCCAAAGATAAGTACAGGACTTAAAACATCCAAGTTCGGGATACCGCACCGGGAAGTAGTAGAAGCATACAAAGAAGCGATTGAACTGGAGGGCGTGCATCCCATAGGTATGCACTGTCATATCGGCAGCCAGATACTGGATACGTCACCCTTTGACGAAGCAGTCAACCGTATGATGGACCTGGTCGAGCAGGTTAAAAGACTTGGAGTAGAGCTGGAATTCCTTGATATGGGGTCGGGTCTTGGAATACCCTACAAGAAGGGAGAACTCGCACCCACACCCAAGGATCTGGCAGATGTAGTACTCCCTATCTTTGAAAAGCGTTCAAAGGCCATTGGTGTTGACCTGAAACTAATAATCGAACCCGGCAGGTACATTATGGGAGATACGACTGTACTG
>JAUWTY010000088.1 GCA_030614485.1 Methanosarcinales archaeon
TTGGCATCTGTGGCGGATACCAAATGCTTGGTAAGACCATTACTGACAGCGGTATCGAAGGAGTCAGCGGGGATGCTGCGATTTTCAGCGGTCTGGGACTGTTGGATATTACTACAAATTTCACTGAATATGAAAAGCAGACTGTCCAGACCGAAAAGACAGTGACAGGTAATGGCCCCATCCTGGGCAGCATTAAGGGGCAGCAGGTATCAGGCTACGAGATTCACATGGGGAAGACAAATCTTATGAATGGTGAACCTGCTTTTGGGGATGACGGCTGTGTGAATTATGAGGGGTTAATATGGGGGACATACCTGCACGGGCTGTTCGAGAATGAGCATTTAAGGGATGCGTTTTTAGAGTTCCTGTATAACGGGCGTGATATGTCATACAGTGCTGTTAAGGACAAAGTGAAGTACATTGACCCCTACCACCAGCTAGCCACGCATTTCCAGGCATACGTTGATATGGATGCGATTGAGAGGATGCTGGAAGATTAGGTAACAGTAGATGTTAGCAGACATCAGTAAGTGTCAGTAAGTTTCATTAAAAGTCATCATGCGTCATCGGAATCGCTTAGCAGGCAGGCAACTGCATATGCCGGGAATACCTTTGAGATGTCAGGTCCGTATTTCCGGGACAACAATGTGCATTCAAGTCCGGCATGCTGGGCAGCATCATGGACCAGTAATTCGCCCAGGCCCGCGCCCACTACTTTATCAATACCGTGCTGTTCAGAGAGTATTTCCAGTGCCTCTGATAGTTCATCCCGCTGGTGCCGGTAAATCTGCCAGGCCATGTTCATAATATCTTCATGTTCCAGTTCTGTGGTGTCTGCACACACCACCCTGGCCAGGCGCCGGGCTGCAGATTCAGGGGTTTTGACCTCACCATCAGCCGTATCGCAAGTATAATCCTCAGGCTGGATGTGCCCCAGCAGCAAATTAGCATCACCGGTCTGGGCAAACAGTTCTGAAGCGACCCTATACTGCACGCCCCCCAGCTCTATCCTATCCATTAATGCTGCAATGTTTGTGCGCAGCATGCCCCGGTACAGTAACTCATGGCGGCCCATGCGCTTCAGGTCAGTATCTCCTGCCAGCGGGCGCCCGTTCTTCACAGGGATAAGGTCAGTGGTGGTACTGCCTACATCCACAAAAATGCAATCGTTGTCTTTGCCTGCCAGCATTGCCGAAGCCATCCAGTTGGCGGCTGCCAGGGAGCGCATATCACTGATGTGGCTGCGATTTGAGAAATTTCCATGGTTGTCCAGGTACATTGCGCCGGGAAATGCTGCATCCACAGCATCTACAATGAACCTGACACCCTGTTCCTTGTCAGGAAAACAATCTGCCAGTTCACCGGTTATGACCACGCCTAATTTGCCGGGTTTGATGCGCATGGCCATTTTCTTCAGGGCCTGGGGAAGGTGGGTATCTTTCCACAATGGGATATAATGCAGTTCAACAATAGAACAGTCCGCAAAAGCTAATTTGGTGTTGGCGCCACCAATGTCAATGCCAATTACAGGTGCTTCTTTGCTCATATCTCTCAAGATAATTCCATATATGTTAATATTATTGCATTGTGTCGCTGAACAAGAAACTGCTCCCTTCGATTGCAGTTACTTGAGTACATAATCTTATGACTATATACTACCTGGAATTGATTGAATTGATTTATTCCTCTCGATAATCTTAAATATCTTTATAGCTTGTAAAGTCCGATATATTCATAAGTTTGAACTAAACATACAATTTCAAATTTGATGATCCCATAAGGAGATAATGAATGGCAGATTTCAGAGTTATTGTTTCAGATAGAAAGACCGGACATGCACACCAGATACAGATCTCGGATAACAACACCAACAGATTCATAGGCAAGAATATTGGAGAGATTGTAAGTGGAGACGCAGTGAACCTTCCAGGATATTCCCTGAAAATTACTGGCGGGACCGACAATGATGGGTTTCCCATGCGAAGCGGCCTGCCAGGTTCAAGCCGCCGCAAGGCACTCGTATCAGGTGGCGTAGGATTCAAGTCTCAGGTGGACGGAATGAGACGCCGTAAGGCTATCAGGGGCGAGGAGATCGCTTCCGATATAGGTCAGATAAATGCTGTTATTGAAGATTATGGCAGTAAATCTATTGATGAACTGCTGGGCGGCGGGACCGAAGAAGCTGGCGAGGATGCAGCTGAAGGTGCCGAAGAAGCCACTGACGAATCTGAATAGGTTCGTCTAATACCTTATTTTCCCTTTTTTACTGTATTTTTCAGCCCTACTTCTTAAGTGGAACTTTTTTCATTTCACTATCCATTTGCCGCTTACAGTGGTAAGGATATAGAAATAAACAAGAATCAGTTGAATTGGGGCCCGGGTCGGGAATCGAACCCGAGTCGAAGGATCCACAGTCCTATAGGATAACCCCTACCCCACCCGGGCACTGTAATATTTGGGCAGGAGAGTGTTCCACTTGGATGCATTGAAAAGACATAAACGTTTTGATACAATTGTCAATTTTAGGACCAGGCAACAATAAAGAATAAGTACTTTAATGCGTTATTAGGATACTCTGCAGTCCCGTAGGGTAGAGGTCAATCCTGCAGGCCTTTGGAACCCGAGACTCTTATAGAGTCGAGGATGAGGACAGCCCGCGACGGCGGTTCGAATCCGCCCGGGACTATTATCAAATCATTCGCAGAACACCATCGTGCTCCGGTAGTGTAGTCCGGTCAATCATTCCGGCCTTTCGAGCCGAAGACTCGGGTTCAAATCCCGGCCGGAGCACTTAAAATTTATTTATACTCCTATTTTGCTACTGGTTCTTTTTTGGAAATCGCTTTAATCGTATATACTTTTTGGGATATTTCTAATATCGAGTGGGTTAAGCCAATATCTTGTTCGATGTGAGGCAGGGTCGCTCTCTCAGCAAATGCCCGAAATGATCACATTACCCACTCAACCTTGAAGAGAGTCAAAAAAAATAAGTAACAAAAAAACCAAAATACGGATAGGAAGTTATGACAAATGGGAAACGAAAAAATATTCTGGATTTTCGGGATTCTACAGAGTATTTCATTAGGAACAATAATTTTTCTGGTTTTCAGATCATTGAATATGATCAGTGAAGTTGAAGTAATCGGGTTAGATACTCAAATTTTGTTGAGTATTTTGTTTCCGGTATTTCTATTGATCGTTGAATACTTAATTTATTCAAAGGAATAAGGTAATCGCTGCCCAGGTGCCCGTCTCGTTTTGCTCCAGCCGCCCTTGTGGTAAGGGGGCTGGCAGACGCTTTTTGGTGCCTAGTGGATGCATCAGAATCAATGTACAGATCTTATTATCCAGTTATAATAATTTTCATGTGAAAAAGATTGTCTAAATAGATAATTATTAAAAATTTTTAGAAGCCTCGGGGGGGATTTGAACCCCCGACCTCGTCCTGATTGGAGTCCTGCGAAATTATCGCAGTCCATTACCAAGGACGCGCTACACCCCTAAGCCACCGAGGCATTGTGTTTCCTTTCATTAAACTTTTGGCGGGCCCGGAGGGATTCGAACCCTCGACATCCGGGTTAGAAGCCCGGCGCTATATCCTGGCTAAGCCACGAGCCCACAGGCGTTTACCGATTTGGCCAATGGACTTCCAAATAGTATTCCAACCATAAAAACTCTTTGGTACAATTGCCATTTAGATGAGTTTTATCCCATATCATTTTGCTTCCAGATAAGTGACACTGTCAGCATCCACAAATAAAGGACTACCCATAACAATATCTCCAACCTTGCGTACTCTGGCAATTCCCTGCATTTGTAGTTGAAGCCTTGCTGCAAAAGTTTCGCACTCTTCAAACATCTCTTCCGACCTGCTGACAAGTCGATGCATTGAGACATGCTTTTCCTTAATCTTTATCAGCACGCCTATTGTCCCGGCTTTAATATCACTATAACTGGATTTGGTCAGGAAAATCAGGTCGCCCACTTCAGTATTATATACTGATATAAAGTTGTGAGGACTGTGTATCTCAATGGTACGTATGCGGTCCTCCTGAAGCTCTTTTAACACCTGCGAAGATATACCTGTAAGCGCTATATATTGCATTTACAACACTCCCATGTTTAATCTTACCCATACATTGGGAACTCACGTCTAGGTTGTTCACCCTCTTCTGAAGTCCTGACCTGTTCAGCAAGTTTTTGCAGTTCAAGTTCAATCTGTTCTGCCTGTTCAAGCAGGTTCTCAGTGTTTATGGAAAGATTATAGAGATTATTTAAAATTGTTATAACCATTGCCGCAGCTCTGGGGTCGGGATTTGGACTGTTGGTCTCGCCCAACAGGCTTACAGCAGGAATATTGCGCATATAACATTCTGTCATCACGCTGCCGGAAATACCGCTAATGGTACCCACCTGGAATACTTCTACATGCTCCTTTATCTTCTCAAGCATTTCATCACTGGTTGCTGCTCCGAAAACCTTGTTTTCAGCAGACATGGTAGCTATCCCTGCAATTGATACGATTTCTTTTACGTTCAGTGACTGAGCCCAGTCTATCAAAACCTTACTAACCTCGTATGAAATGGTCGGATGAATGGGAATATCTGAAATTACAGTCAAAATATTATGTTCCACACTTTCATAAATGCGAACAGGCATATTGATAATACCATTGAACAGAACCGCAATTGGCGGGAAAAATTTTGATTCAATGCTTCCAATATATTCCATATCAAGCTCATCTATCAGATGCTGGCTGGCAATATTCCCCACAAGCCCAATACCTGGAAAACCCTCAAAAATTATAGGATTTTCAAGTGATACTGACTTTGTAATAATTGTGACATTTTCTCCATATTGAGATTTTTCATCCCCTGGCATAATTTCACCGAAATTAAAGTTTGTAACTCTTTATAAATAAGTACATCGATATTGCATCGAAGGTTAAAGGTTTTCCAGTCTGGATACAGCTTCCAGCAAAGTCTCATCGCTCTTGGAAAAAGTAAACCTGACAGGCTGTCCCAAAACCTCCACACATTAATAAATTTTTATATTTGTAAAGAATATTTCGCAGAAGTTTTGATTCATAGTATTCAACTGTATTTCACCTTGAAGGATTCATCAAGATCAATCAACTTTTATTTATTTCAGCGGGATCATGGAAGCAATTAAGAGAAAACTCAATAATGGGGTCGTTGAGGGAATGAACAATAAAATCAAGACGGCTTTTAAAAGATCATATGGATTCAAGACTGAAAAATATCGAAATACGATGATTTACTTAG
>JAUWTY010000163.1 GCA_030614485.1 Methanosarcinales archaeon
ACGGAGTTTTACTGAACTGGACCTCCGCTCAAAATCTATCGGACAGGTACACAGATCTACCGATTCTGCTCTTATCCTGGATTCTTTAGATAATATACTAAACAGTCGGTATTTATAAAATACTCGTGTGATTTTTATATACCGTTTGATCTTGTTGAACATCCCGTTTAATATCAGCGTTTTATATGTTTATAAAGATAACTTTTTATTACAGTGCGCATGGTTTGCGTTGTAAGCCAGACCTTTGGAGGTTTATGTTAGTACTATTATACCACATCACAAATATTAAGTAATAGAACGATAATGATGATTATGATGATAAAACGGATTCTTGTACTAGTTAAATCTACACGAGGTTCGAATAGGGCCATAGATTTCGCTTGTGAGATTGGAAGCCAGCTTAATGCATCCATTCATCTTGTAACAGTTGATTTTATCGATATGGACGAAAAAAACAGGGTAAGCGACCAATTGATGGAAGAGACAGTTAGTAGATGCAGGGAACAGGATATTGATGCCACACATTCAGTAATTTCTGCCCAAACCCAGGAGGACGTTGCAATAGTGATCCAAAAGCTGGCAGAGGATTATGACCTTATCATAATGGGGCATTGTAAATATGAGAAGATATACAAGTTCCTGCACGATAGCGTTGCCGAGAATCTTATAAAACTGTCTCCCTGCCCGGTAGTGGTGGCAGCGGCTGAATGTGAGGATGACATACGTAACACTTTGTCTTTTAGCAGGTCAGATTGAGGAAATGTAGGAAACCATTGAATCAAATATCTTTTTACCGTCCTCTGAACCCAGGATATGCTCGGATGCCCGCTCTGGATGGGGCATCATTCCGAGGACATTACCTTGCTTATTAATGATTCCTGCAATATTTTCAATGGAGCCGTTGGGATTTGCTTCATCAGTAGTATTGCCTTCCTCATCCACGTACCTGAATGCTACCCTCTTCTGTGAATCGAGTTCGGACAAGGTGTGCTCATCTGCAAAATAATTCCCTTCCATGTGTGCAATAGGTATCCTGATGACCTCACCCATTTTGAAGGAATTGGTGAACGGGGATGTATTGTTCTCAACCCTCAGGTTGACCCATTCACACCTGAATTTCGGGTAGCTGTTGGTCATAAGCGCGCCGGGCAATAGTCCAGATTCTACCAGTATCTGGAATCCGTTACATATACCCAATACAGGCAGTCCCTTATCTGCCATCTTCCTGAGGGAATTCATTATAGGTGCCCTGGCAGCGATGGCACCCGCGCGCAGGTAATCACCATAAGAGAATCCGCCGGGTACTACTACACCATCGTATCCTTCCAGTTCATCTTTGTACCAAACCAGGTCAGTATCTACTCCGATAACCTCGTTGAGCACGTAGTGCACATCATGGTCGCAGTTACTGCCGCCGAACTGCAGGACTGCAATTTTCATCCTGATTCCTCAATAACTATATCGTAATTATGTATAACAGGGTTTGCCAGCAGGCGCATGCACATATCATCCACCCTGGCTCGCGCTTCATCAATGGACGGCGCATCAAGGTCAAGTATGAACCGTTTTTGCATTTGAAGGGAATTGGTGGTAAAACCAAGATGTTCAAGTGCCTTCTGGATGGTGGTTGCTTCAGGGTCTAACATTCCGCTTTTAAGCCCAATGGTAACTTCGGCGTGGTATTGCATTTTATATAAACCTCAGAATCTGACAGCATGTTTTAGGAGCAGAACGATAATTACCTTTTCGGTATTAATTACATGTTCTTTGGTGCATATATGCCCAGTGTGTCCAGCACAATAGCCAGTACAATCCTTGCAGAGTCCACCAACACCAGTCTTGAGTCCCGCAGTGGCGCTTCGGCGTTTAGCACAGGTACATACCTGTAGAACTGGTTGAAGGAGTCGGCCAGTTCCCGGGCATAGGTAGCAAGGTGATGGGGTTTCAGGTCCGAGGCCGCCGAGTCAATAACAGCAGGGAATCTGGCCAGATTTTTTATTAGTTCGATTTCCTGGTCTTCCACCAGCACGGATATGTCGTGTTCCAGGGCAGCCAGATTTATCCCTGATTCTTCTGCATTTGCCATTATACTGCATGCCCTGGCATGACTATACTGGATGAACGGTGCACCCTGCTTTTCAAAATCCAGCGCTTCCCGCCAGTCAAAGACCGTGGATTTCTCGGGCGAGACCTTGACCACATCATACCTGACCGCGCCTATCCCCACGAAATTTGCCACATTATGCTTAAAATCATCATCCGTGTCCGGCCTGCGCTTCTCCACTTCTACCAATGCCTGTGCATCTATCTGGTCCAGAAGTTCGTCGGTACTGATGAACTTACCCCGCCTGGTACTCATGCTGCCCTCGGGCAGGGATACGAACTCGAATATTACAATCTCTGGCTCATTCTCACCCAGTGCGTTCAATACAGCTTTTAACTGACCCGATATCAATTTGTGGTCAGCTCCCAGCACATCTATCATCCTGTCGCAATGCCCGGCTTTCCACAGATGGTATGCCAGGTCCCTGGTGGTGTACAGGGATGTGCCGTCACTGCGCTGTATGACCAGTTTCTTCTCAAACCCATAATCTGTTAGGTCCACCATCAGGGCACCATCATCAACAATGGCTCTGTCCGTATTCTTAATGCGGTCAATAGTGGTGCTCACATCGCTGTTGCGGACATAGGTTGACTCCCAGGCAAAGGAATCATGGTGGACGTTCAATCGCTCAAGAGTATGTTTGATGCCTTCCATGGCAAGGTCAACGGCATGTTTGAACCGCTCTGCCACGTCAGGATCACCATGTTCGATACGCTGCATCAGTTCATCAATTTCGGCTATCTTTCCTGGTTTGTCGTTCAATACCCTGTTCGCCTTGATATAAATGTCAGCGATGGCATGGTCTGATTTCTTTGAAGTATCGAAATCAAAATGTTCCAGCGCCCATGAGACAATGGCTATCTGCCTGCCCATGTCATTGATATAATACTGGGTCTCTACTTCGTACCCTGCCTTTTTAAGAATGCGGGCAAGGGTGTCCCCGATAATGGAATTGCGGATATGTCCGACAT
>JAUWTY010000002.1 GCA_030614485.1 Methanosarcinales archaeon
TATCTTTTTGCAGCTATAGATGAAGCAAAAGCCAGAGTAAGTGAAAAAGGTGTAGATGTAATCGACCTGGGAGTTGGTGATCCTGACATGCCCACGCCAGATAATATCATCCAGGCCCTGTGTAGTTCTGCCAACAATCCAGACCGGCAAAAATACCCTTCATATATCGGCATGCTGTCTTTCAGGCAAGCCGCAGCAAAGTGGTATAAGGAACATCTGGGTATTGAACTGGACCCGGTCTCTGAGGTGTTGGCCCTTATCGGCTCAAAAGAAGGCGTCGCCCATATCCCCCTGGCATTTTTAAATCCAGGTGATATTGCTTTGATACCTGACCCGGCCTATCCTGTCTATAAGATAGGCACACTGTTTGCGGATGGAAAACCACATATCATGCCCTTGCTGGAAGAAAACGGCTTTTTGCCTGACCTTGATGCAATTCCCAGGGATGTAGCGAAACAGGCAAAACTTATGTTCCTGAATTATCCTAACAATCCCACAGCGGCCATTGCACCTGAAAGTTTCTATAAAGAGGTAGTGGAATTCGCAAAAGAGAATGATGTCATCATTGTACACGATAATGCTTACAGTGAGATGACCTTTGACGGTTATAAGGCACCCAGTTTCCTAAAGATTGATGGTGCTATGGATGTGGGTATTGAGTTACATTCCCTTTCAAAGACCTACAACATGACAGGCTGGAGGATTGCATTTGCAGTAGGTAATGCTGAAATCCTGGCTGGCCTGGGTAAGGTCAAGACCAATGTAGATTCCGGTGCCTTTGAGGCTGTGCAGGAAGCAGGCATCGAGGCCATGCTTGGACCACAGGAGTGTATCAGTGACATGAACAAGATATACACCGAGCGCAGGGATGCCCTTATGGTAGGGCTAAAGGAATTGGGTGTTGATTTCCAGCCGCCTAAAGCCACATTCTATGTTTGGGCTCCTGTGCCTGAAGGACATGATTCAATGAGCTTTGCAAAAATACTGCTGGAGGATGCCGGAATTGTGGCTACGCCGGGCGTCGGCTTCGGTGACTATGGTGAAGGTTATGTGCGCTTCGCACTTACCCGGTCAGTTGAGCGTATCAATGAAGCTGTCAACCGTATGAGGCAGTTAAAAATCTAAAAAGGCTCATATACTATACAAACAAAATATATACATCATAAAATGTACAGCATATAGAAAATTACATAAGATGTCACGCATGAATAATAATAATAACAATTATAGGTGTTTGTTATGACAGCCGAACAAAAGATATTGGAAAGAGTCCCTTCGGGCATACAAGGCTATGATGAGATGATAAAAGGCGGTTATTTCAAAAACACTGTCAATATCATATCAGGAGAATCGGGTACTGGTAAAACTATATTTGGCACCCAGTTCCTGTACGAAGGTGCGAAGAAAGGCGATAAATGTTTATGCATCGTCACTTCTGAGGCCTCAGAATCATTAAAAAGAGAAATGAACTCTTCTTTTGGCTGGGATTTATGGGAACTAGAAAAATCAGGAGCAATCATTTTCGTTGATATAACTGACCCGGAATTGAGATTACAAAAGACTGTTGATATGGCACCCACGGAACTGATAAAAAGTTTTAAGAAACTTTTATCACGTAAAGTTGAAGAGATCAAGCCTGACAGGATCTTTATTGATTCTATAGAAGCACTATTTTTAGCAATTGATTCACATTACAAGCTAAAGACGCTGGTGGATGACCTGTTCGGTGAGCTCAGGACATTTGACATCACATCTTTGGTTACAGTTGGCACAACATTCGAAGTGGAATCAATAGTGGAATACGGCGCAGATTCAGTCACCCGTCTGGGCAGGGTTGTTTCAGGGAATAACCTTCAGCGTTCTATTTATGTAGCCAAGTTCCGTGGTTCAGGTACCATAAATGAGATACGTGTGCTGAACATCTCTGATAGCGGTATCAAGGTACTCGACCAATCACCATATACTGCCACAGTTTAGTAATTAAATTAATCAGTTTAAGGGAACCACATAAATGTGGTAAATGTGGCTTCCCCATTTTGAATTAGTTATATATAGCAATGAGCATGTATTATCAAATATATCTATGCAACTAAGAAACCACGTGGATAAATGGTAATTTCACTGTTTTTTTCTTATCTGGATTAGAGGTGTTAACCTGAGTATATATAGGAAAGTTCAACCAACAGAAAATGAAGTAGTAAGAGTTAGGGTTCCCCGTAAACAGGAAGGGGAGATTTTGGGGACAGTAGAGAGCATGCTCGGAGCAAATAAGGTCCGTGTGCGGTGCATGGACGGAGTAGTGCGGCTTGGCAGGATACCTGGCAAGATGAAGAAACGTACATGGATAAGGCCGGGAGATATAATCATTGTTGTGCCGTGGGATTTCCAGAATGAAAAGGCAGATGTGAAGTGGAGATATACCGGTCCACAGGCTGACTGGCTGGAAAGAAGGGGATATCTGAAAGGATAATCCAATATGAAGGACTATGACCCTGCTATTTCTAAAAAAGTATATAATATTGATAAAAAGGTAGATGATTTTAAAAAACGGATTAAGGATTCCGAGGATCTTAAACTTAAGGATGAGGTCTTCGACAAATCTACCTTGATGGCCCTGTACAAACTTTCATCCAAAGGTTATCTGGATGCGTTGGGGGGTACCGTAAGTACGGGAAAAGAAGCCAATATTTTTCATGCATTAAGAGTGCAGGACGATGAAAATCAAGAACTTGCTATAAAGATATATCGTATCAACAATAGTAATTTCAAAGCCATGCAGGAATACCTGATTGGTGACGTAAGGTTTCGGAACATCAGGCACACTAAAAAAGATATCGTTCTGGCCTGGACCAGAAAAGAATTTCGTAACCTGAGCAGGGCCATTGAGAGTGGTCTTAATGTACCAAAACCCATTATAACGGAACGCAATATCCTTATTATGGAGTTTAAGGGAACTGATAATATTCCATATCCCCAGCTTCGTGAATTTAATTTAACAAAGGAACAGGCGACTCATATCTGCAGCGAAGTGAAAGATTTCCTGCTGCGGCTGTTTCGCGATGCAGAACTTGTCCACGGTGACCTTAGTGAATATAATATCCTGCTTGAGCCAGAATCTTTGACCCCGGTCTTCATTGACATGGGCCAGTCTGTAACTCTTGACCATCTCAATGCCAGGGATTTCCTGTTACGTGATATCAACAATGTTGCCAAATTTTTTGCCAGGAACGGAGTTGAAATGGATATAGACAATACTATGGAAAATATTGTAAAGTCCAGGGTAGACCATCAGTAATATGTGCTATTAGTTATATCATGGGGGCAGTTATGTTAGACAACAAAATGACCACTTATGTAAAAGTACCCATGGATAGGGTCGCTGTGATAATCGGACCTGCTGGCAATACTAAAGCACTTATTGAGAAAAAATCCACTGCCAGTTTACATATTGATAGCCAGACCGGTAGCATTGAGATCACTGACCCGACTGACCCATTACTGGCAATGAGGGCTGCCGAGGTTATCAAGTCTATAGGGAGAGGTTTTAGCCCAGATAAAGTGCTCCGCCTTTTTGACGATGACATGCTTACTGTTGAGATAATGGATTTGAGTCACATAGCCAATTCGCCCAAAGAACTCAAACGTTTAAAAGGGCGTATTATTGGTAAAGGTGGTAAATCAAGGGAGATATTTGAGAACCTGACCGGCTGTAAAATTTCAGTGATGGGTAAGACTGTGAGCCTTCTCGGGCATCTGGACCAGATACTTGTAGCACGCACAGGTATCGAAATGCTGATAAATGGTTCTCCCCATGGACCTGTATTCTCATTTCTAGAGAAGAAACGCAGGGAATTAAAAGAAAACAGATGGTAATAGTAATTATTTTACTATACTACCATCTGTAAAATGCCGGTTATTTAAACCGGAAATACTAATTTTTCAACTGCTACATATTTTAGTATGGTCAGTGCCGAATTCCCTGGGTATATTAAGATGTCATCTGCTCGATATGCATTCAGGATCACTCTGACCGTATAACCACCATATCCTCCCAGAAGTTGATCGCTGTAATGATCTATCCAGGCTTTAAGTATCTTTGCTGCAACGGTTGATGGATTATCATCTTTTATTATTTGCGCGGCAGGATACTCAGTTTGTATGATCCACTTATACATGTCATCCACGTAAATTTCATCACCGGTTTCGTATATGATGTAACTGTCAGTTGACAGGTCTTTTAAAGTGTCCACCTCAATAATTACCATTCGGTCCAGTACACCATAATCATCCTCGGCTTTATCAAAGAACTGTTTCCTATTCGATAATGCGCCAAGTTCAGTAATTTCAATGATCTCGGATTGTCGCACATCCTTGTGATAAACACTGGCGGCTTTTGGTACATCCTTGTAAACTACTACTATAAGGTAATCGTTATCATCCCTGAGATCCTCCATGCCACTAGTCCAGGCATAGATACTGCCGGCAATGACCAGTGCAATTATTAAAATAATTCCAAGGAAATACCGTTTAATTTTTTTCACGAATTTGTTAGGTTGTTTTTTCTCCACTTCTCTAATAATCACCACTTCCTTTTGCACTTCTTTTGGTGGGGTAGGTTCTGGCTCAGGTTTTGGTTTAGGTTTTAGCTTTGGAATTAAACTAGGTTTAGTTTTTACTTCTGACTCTTGTTCAGGTTCAGGTTCTGGTTCCTGTACCGGAACAGGTTCAGGAGTGGTCTCTGTTATATCATTTTCAGGAGACTCTTCTTCCAGTGTAACCTCATCATCAGGTTTTGATGTCATCTCACCTGATGTAAGTGGTTCTATTTCAGATTCAGACGTTTCAGGCATATCTTCGACTGCCTGTAAAGTCTCTTCATCCTTATCGTTCATATTTTTCCCTCATATTAACAATATTTCGCAATATTATTTTTCAAATACAATTCAGTTAATAGTTATCCTTTTTCATACTTAATCAAGTTTTCCTCGTTTTAACGAAATAAATACATTTTAAAAAAATACAGTGGACAATAGCTTGCTGTAAGTATATTGAAAAGTATAGGTAGGGTACAAACGAGATTTAGGGTGGGAGTATATTAAAAAGGTAAAAATCTCGCCTGTACTAACTATCCTATTATATACTGATTGTATATATGTATTTCGTATACCTACGAACAGAATATATAATTAAAATATTTCATTATGAATATTAACCCCCCTTTGTTTCCACTCCAGGAAAACCAGTAGCGATAATACTTTCAGTCCGCTCTTTTCCACAACATTCATATGCTAGTTTGACTTAACCTAAGGTTTAGAAATGGCAGATAATTCATCAGAAATCACATGGGAAGAATTCATAAAACGTTATTATTTTGAGCAGCTGCTTTCTTTAGCAGGAGAGTATCCTGAGCGTAAAAGCCTGATTATCGAATATCCTGATATCGAAAAATATAGTATTGAGCTTGCTAGTGAATTACTGGAAACTCCAGATAATGTGATGCGGCATGCCAACATGGCGCTGAACAATATTGATTTGCCTATGGATGTAACACTGGATGATACTCATGTCAGGATTGTCAATCTTCCCACAGATGTTGAGATAAGGCAGCTCAGAAGCGATAATATTTCAAAATTAATCAGCGTTACCGGTATTATTAGGAAAGCTACAGAGGTAAGGCCAAAACTTATCACAGCAGCTTTTGAATGCCAGAAATGCGGGCATATTACTGAATTACCCCAGAGTGGTACTAAGTTCTCAACGCCTTTTGATTGTGACAATGAGCAGTGCGGTAGGCAGGGTCCCTTTAGGCTGCTTGTCAAAGAGTCCACGTTTGTTGATGCCCAGAAACTCAGGATACAGGAATCTCCTGAAGACCTTAGAGGCGGTGAACAGCCCCAGACCCTGGATGTTGATATTGAAGATGATCTTGTAGGTCAGGTGGCCCCGGGTGACCGGGTGACCATTTCAGGCATACTGAGAAGCTACCAGAGGGAGAAGGGCATGGTGAAAAGTACCTTTTTTGACCTTGTGCTGGATGGTCAGTCCATTGAACGGGAAGACCACGAGTTTGATGAGATAAATATTACATTGGAAGATGAGAATGAAATCGAGGAACTGGGGAGTTCTCCTGATGTTTATGATAGAATAATCGGGTCAATTGCTCCCAGCATTTTTGGGTATGATGAGATTAAGGAGGCAATGGCGCTACAATTGTTCAGCGGTGTACCTAAACACCTGCCGGATGGGTCAAGGATAAGAGGGGATATTCACATGCTTCTGGTGGGTGACCCGGGTATTGCCAAGTCACAGTTGTTGCGTTATGCTATTAAATTATCACCACGGGGTATCTACACATCAGGTAAGGGTACCACGTCTGCCGGACTTACTGCAACTGCAGTCAAGGACGAGTTTGGGGACGGACGCTGGACGCTTGAGGCCGGTGCCCTCGTATTAGCTGATAAGGGAATGGCTGCAGTGGATGAGATGGACAAGATGGCAAAAGAGGACAGGAGTGCCCTGCACGAAGCTATGGAACAGCAGACCATCAGTATTGCAAAGGCTGGTATCATGGCAACCCTGAAGAGCAGGTGTGCCCTGCTGGGCGCGGCGAATCCAAAATTCGGTCGGTTCGACCGCTATGAGGGCATTGCTCAACAGATCAACCTGCCCCCAGCCCTAATATCCAGGTTTGACCTGATATTCATACTGACAGATGAAACAAACACGCAGCGTGATACAAATATTGCAGAACATATTTTGAGGGGGCATTATGCCGGTGAGATTGATGCACAATACAAAAACGTAAAGTCTTCCAAAGTCACGTTGGAAGAGATAGAAACTGCTATGGAGGTCGTCCAGCCATCCATTAAGCCCGAGATGTTGCGCAAATACATTGCATATTCAAAGCGCCATATTTTCCCTGTGCTGGAAGACGATTCCCGACAGATGATAATTGATTTTTACCTTAATCTCAGGAGCCAGGGAGGCGACACCAATTCACCAATTCCAGTAACAGCAAGGCAGCTTGAGGCCCTGGTGCGCCTGGCAGAGGCTTCAGCCAAAATGAGGCTCAGTAATACCGTAACCACTACTGACGTTAACCGTATTATCAGGATTGTTAATGAAAGCCTTAAACAGGTAATGACAGACCCGGAAACCGGAAAACTGGATTCCGATATGATCAACACAGGTATGGCAAAAAGCCAGCGTGACAAGGCCAAACTTATCCGGGATATCATTCGTGAAGTGCAGCAGGACCATGATGGAAAGGCGCCGAAAAGCGAAGTTATACTGCGCGCTGTGGAAGCAGGAATGGATGAGGATAAGGCAGAAGATTTTATCAAAAGACTGAAGCGTGAAGGTTCTATTTTTGAACCCAGTAATGGATTTTTGAAAACTACATGAATACCATTAACTTTAATAGTCCATGAGAAGTCCAAAGACTATGTACATCAAGATATACGAAACCGATGAATCTATACTGGTAACTGTATGCGACAGGGAACTCATAGGTACGACCCTGAAAAGTAATGGTTTAAAACTGGAAATCGACGAAGAATTTTATAAGGGTAAACTGGCAGATGCCGCACAGGTACATACAGCACTGCTGGAAGCCACCACCGCAAATATTGTGGGTGTGCGTAGTGTTGATATTGCCATAAAATGTGGGGCTATAGACCAATCTTGTGTAATTTACATAGGTGATGTACCTCACGCCCAGATGTTTTGTGTATGAAACTGACATTGAGGTTGGCGTTTGGAAAAATATATATTTATGAACCCAGATTATTTGATAATTTTCACAGGAGAAATCCACCATGACAGAGATAGAAATCCAGGCAGAATATAACCCGGTATCAATATTGAGCGATGCAGAATTGTATTCTGTCGTTATCAAAAAACACAAGATGTTCATGCAGGATTTTACTGGAGAACTGGATAGTCTGGATAGTACAGTAAACAGTAAAAGGACAGAATACCAGCGTATCAATAATGAACTGGAAGCACTTGAGACACGAATTGTTGTGCTCAAAGAAAAACGTCATCAATTATATCACCAGGCAAAAAAGTTGCGTATAAAACTGTTTGAGAACATTGACAAGGGCGAACACTTCCTGCATCTCGAAAACGAGATTAATGATACAGATAACAGGTTGCAGAATGCTAATATGTCTTCTAAGGAAGAATTAGATTGCATCAACAGGATAGGGGCATTGGTAAATGAAATGGTGCAAAGCTTGCCTGAAATCAATGATATGCAACGAGTGGGCATGGCGTCCATTCTTGATATTCTAAAAACCGCTGAGTCAGCGCGAAAAGAACTTGACGATATAGTAGATGCTCCCGCCACGCAAAAATCAGAATCAGCTTCAATTAAAGAAGAATTCGAAGAGATGGAATCGCGGCAACGATGGCTTAAACGCAGGATTGAACTTCATACGAATGCTCTGGAGTACTGGGAAAAGACAGTGGCAGGGGGAGATCAGTAATGAATGATGTATCTGTCATGTCTGAAGGAGAATTGAAGAACAAGATCAATGTGCTCAGGCAGCAGATGGAACACAAGGAAAAAGATATTAAGGATCTTTACCAGGAGATGAACCTGCATAACAAGGGGGCAAAAGAACTCAGGGCAAAGCGTGATGAGCTTAACCAACAGGTCAAAGAACTAAAGGAGCCAGCCACTGAATTACGGGCCAAGCGCGATGAGGTCAATAAAAAAATTGCAGAACTGAAAAAGCAAAGAGAAGATGTCAGGAGCAACAGTGATGGTTATAGCGACAAGATTGGTGAATTGAAGAAGATTCGTGACAACCTAAACAAAGTAGCAAAGGGCAGGCTCGAATCCCTCACAGAAGCGTACCGGGCCGAGCTGGAAAAGTTCTCCTCAGCAGATATGCCATTGGATTATGAGCAGTCACTGATGAAGAGATTGAGTGAACTGGGAGAGCGACTTAAAGCCATACGGGAAGCAAACACAATCCATAGTGAGATGGGGGGTATATACGGAAAAGTGAGCAAATTTTATCAGGAGATTGATACATTCAATGTTTTAATCCATGACCTGGCCAGTGAGTCCCAGACATATCACGAAGCTATGCTGGATACTTATAATAAAATGGATGAAATCAGGACAAAGTCAGATGAATTTCACAAACGTTTGCTTGAAATATACGAGTTTACTAACCCTATTAAAGAGAAAATTGATGCCGTGAAAAATTCAGTTTCACAAACTCGGGATGAACTTGATGTATTCCTGGACCAGATGAAAGAAATACAGCTTGTCAAGGACCAGAAAAAGCAGGAAGAAAAACGAGTGGATGCTAAAGATAAATTCCAGAAAAAGGGTAGACTCAGTTTGGAAGACCTGAGATTACTTATGGAAAATGACGAGATAAAGTTTGAAAAGAGTTAGATTATATTATTAAGTTAAATTGGGATGTTCGGGTATTATCCCAAACATCCATTTTGTATTGAGTTATCAGGCGTTATTTTCTTCTTTGCCCAGTATCTTTTGGACCGTTTCGTTCATGATGCTGATAACTTCATCTACCCGTTTTATGTTTTCTTTGTCATATTCTATCTTTTCGTCGATAGCTTTCTTAACCTCATATTCTGTTACTTTCAATAGCTCTGAGGTCTCGTTAATCGAGGTTTTTGATTTCTCTTTAAAGGATTCTATTTCGTATTTGAAATTTTCCAACTTCTTTTCAACCTCTTCTAACAATTGTCCAGATTCTTCAACAATCTTTGTCTTGCTATCTTCAAGGTTCTGGATGGCTTCATTGGATTTACTCAGCAGTTCAGATTCTATTATGCTTTCAGCTTTGCGCTGAATTTTATTGAGTTTGTCCTCTGTTTCTATGAATCCGCGTTCTTTCTCGTCAACTTCTGCCATGAACCTTCTCATATCAGTTATTTTATTGTCAAGTTTATCATAAACATCATTGACCTTTTTCATGTGGTTTTCCAGATACTTTCCTGCTTTGAACAATGCTTGTTCTTCGTCTGAAATGGCTTCTTCCCCTTCTGTGAGATTACCTTTTTCTACAATATCCATTCTTTGGGCAAGTTCTTTTAGCAAATCATGATTTTGTTTAACTAACTGGTTGACATCCCCTGACTCCATCTTTTTTATCGTAGATTCCAGATCTTTAATTGTTTTGTTCTGCTCATCAATCAATTTTTTCTGGTTGTCTAGTTGTGCCTGGACTTCTTTTAATGAATCCTGAGTCATTCCAGACGTTGCCTGAACTTCCGGTTTTGTCGCAGTTGTTGCAGATGCCGCTGGTGGCTTTACCGATGTAGCCTGTGCTTCAGGTTTTGCCGTAGTTGTTGCAGGTGCCGCTGGTGGCTTTACCGGTGTTGCCTGTGCTTCTGGTTTTGCTGCAGTTGTTGCAGGTGCCGCTGGTGGCTTTACCGATGGTGCCTGTGCTTCAGGTTTTGCTGCAGTTGTTGCAGGTGCCGCTGGTGACTTTACCGGTGTTGCCTGTGCATCTGGTTTTGCTGCAGTCGTTGCTTCTGCCGCTGGTGACTTTACCGTTGTTGCCTGTACTTCCGGTTTTGCTGCAGTTGTTGGTGCTGCTGCAGCAGCACTCTGTTCTTTTATTGCCGATGCAAGAGCTTCCCTTACATTCCCTATACTAGGTTTTTGAGTGGACGGTTCTGATTTGTTTCCTTCGGGAACATTTTCTTTATTGCGCTCTTCGATGGTTTTAGCCTCGAAATTAATTTCGCTCAACTTTGATTTCACATCAGGCTTGCTTCCTAGAATATCTGACAATTTGGGCACTGTCTTACTTGTTTTTGAAGTTTTTTCATCCAAATCAGAAGTAATATTCTGCTTCAGGAAATCAATATCTTTATTGTCTTCTTTCTTAGAGTCTGTTTTTGATTTTTTAAAAAGTGTCATCACTTTCACCGCCAAAATTACTACTAAACATAGATATTTTGATTGTACCCATATATATACATTCTCAAGGCAATATATTAATTAAAATTCATTTGTGAATTTTCACCGTAATAATATAAACAAAAGACATTTAAACTTAGGTTCATTACGCAAACATTATATCTGTGAAAAATATAGTCACGTGCCACAACTACACACATTTATCTGTAATATGGAGATTACTAAATGGATATACCAGTAGTAAAATTAGCTGATGTTCAGGCGAACAAACCAGACATACCGATAACACTTTCCCGTGTTGGTGTCACCAATGTAAAGAAATTGGTCGAAGTATCAAGAGCAGATAAACGCCCCATTATACTAATATCAAATTTCGATATCTTTGTTGATCTACCATCGGACCGCAAAGGGGCAAACCTCTCACGTAATTTTGAAGCCATAGATGAAGTGTTGGAAGAATCTATCAATTTACCAGTTTGTGAGATTGAAGAACTTTGTGGAGAAGTTGCTAAACGATTGCTTGACCGGCATGAATATGCCACTAAGGCCGAAGTTAGAATGAAGAGTGAATACATAGTCAAGCGGATAACACCGGTCAATAAGGTGAAATGCCAGCAAGTGGTTGACATCTTTGCAGAAGCAATCGCTAACCGGCAGGAAAATGGTAAGGTGTTCGTGAATAAAATGGTGGGGGCTGAGGTTTTAGGTCTTACTGCCTGTCCATGTGCCCAGGAAATAATGCGCGATAAGGCCATAGCTGAACTGAAACGATTGAACGTGGACAGCAAGACAATTTATGAATTCCTCAATACAGTGCCCATGGCAACCCATAACCAGCGGGGAAGAGGTATTGTAACCATCCAGGTTTCCCATCACCACAAAGTTTCCATCGATAAGATTGTCCACATCATTGAAACGTCCATGAGTTCCAGCATTTATGAATTACTCAAGCGCAACGATGAGGCAATGCTGGTTGAGAATGCCCATAAGAACCCAAAGTTTGTTGAAGATTGTGTACGCACCATGGCCAAGAAAATTGTGAACGATTTCTCTGACATTCCTGATGAATCGATAATAACAATTAAACAGATCAATGAAGAGAGTATTCATAGCCATAATGCATTTGCAGAACGCATTGCTACGCTTGGAGAACTTAAAACTGAATTGAGTATGAATTAATTCATACAATTTTTTCAAAATTAGTATACCTGTTAACTGCTAACCTTAATCGTTATACTCCGCAGTTCTGCTGGGGACTATAAAGTGTTATTTGATAGGTTTGAATAAAGTATTTATCCTGCAAATGTATTAGGGTACAGCAGACATACGTGTATTAACATTTATCAATTCGAACAAGGAGAAATTAAAGATGGAAAATTACATTATATCTGGTACATTCAAGGCAGGCAATTTATGGGAAAGTTTCACAAAAAATGTATCCAGTCTGAATGAAAAAAATGCACGTGAAAAAGTTTATTCGCTCATAGGCAGTGAACATGGCCTAAAACGTAACTTGATACGCCTTGATTCAATTAACAAGGAGTGAACATTTTGGCTTCTAATAAACCATTGTCTGAACAGGATATTCAGAATATGGCGGCTCAGCATCAACAGATGCAATACCAGTCAGAATCTGCTGTCCAGCAATTGAATTTTGTCAGTGACAGTATTAACGACGTCATTAAAGCCATCACCACCCTGACTGAATTTGAAGGGGTGAATGATGGACATGAGATTTTTTTACCTATTGGTGCAGGTGTCAATGTGAAAGCTAATCTGGTTATGCCTGAGAACGTGGTTATACAGGTAGGAGCCGGGATAAGTGTGGAAAAGAACATTGCAGATGCAAAAACCATGCTGGATAATCGTAAAGAAGAACTCACCAAATACCAGGAAAGTATTCAAAACAGTCTCAATGAACTTACAAGCAGGATGAAAGAGATTGAAGGTGTCCTGAATTCGAGTGTAGGCCAGCAGCAGGTTCCAGCCACTCCTAATATGCAGGGTTCATAGATGTTTAATAATCTTAAACAAAAACTTAGTGGACTTAAGGATTCGTTTGGCACTGTATTAGACAAACAGGCAGAGGAAGCGTCTGAAGTTGAGGTTGTCAAAGAATCTGATATTTCACCTGACGTGGTGGAAGAAAAAAAAGGAATATCTACCAGTATTGGAGATAAAGCCAAAGCCCTGTTGATGAGGCGTGAATTCATCATTGATGAAAAGTCGCTGGAGGAACCTCTCTGGGATCTTGAGGTGGCACTGCTTGAAAGCGATGTTGCCATGCCAGTGGCAGAAGAAGTAGTTGCTTCTGTAAAAGAGGAACTTGTAGGCAGCAGTTTCAAGATTGGGGAGAATAAAGGTAAAATCGTTGAACAGGCGCTGAAAAATGCACTTATCAGGGTATTAAGTGTGGAAGAACTGGATTTTGATGATTTTGTCAAGTCTGCTGATAAGCCCGTTACGATGGCGTTTATAGGCGTGAACGGTACAGGAAAAACCACTTCTATTGCCAAGGTTACCAGACGGCTATTAAATAATGGACATTCTGTTGTGATTGCAGCAGCAGATACTTTCAGGGCAGGTGCTATTGACCAGATACAGCATCATGCAGACAAACTTGGTGTAAAGCTTATCAAACATCAGGAAGGTAGTGACCCGGCTGCAGTTGTTTATGATGCCGTGGAGTATGCCAAAGCACGACATCTGGATGTGGTACTGGCGGACACAGCAGGGCGGATGCATACCAATATTAATCTTATGGACCAGTTAAAGAAAATATGCAGAGTAGCTCCTCCGGACCTGGTGATATTTGTGGATGAGGCAATAGCAGGTAATGATGCAGTAGAGCGTGCTGCTCTTTTCAATGATGCTGTACCGGTAAATGGGAACATACTTACTAAGGCAGATGCCGATTCAAAGGGCGGTGCAGCCATTTCAGTAGCTCATGCCACGGGTAAACCCATCCTATTTTTAGGTGTAGGCCAGGAATACGACGATATGGTGAAGTTTGACCCGCAATGGCTGGTAGACAGGCTATTTGAGTGAAATTAAATCTACATCTGATAATCTTTTTCGAATACTTTCTATAACGATTCTGGCTAAATAGAAACATCGAAACTTCCGCTTCTGAAACCCTCAAGGTCAAGGGTAATGTAGGTATAGCCTAGTTCCTTAAAGCGGACTATTATAGTATCTTTATTGATCATTAGTATCCTAAAAAAATTTTCAGGTACTTCAATGCGTGCCGTGTTTCCATGATGACGCACCCTGTACTGCTCAACTCCTAGATCAAAGAGAAATTCTTCTGCTTGTTCAACCTGTTTTAACCCTTCTTCGGTAATGGTGTTGCCATAAGGGAACCGACTGGACAGGCATGCTTGTTGGGGTTTATCCCAGACATCCAGTCCCATTGAGCGCCCAATCTGGCGTATCTCATCCTTGTTAATACCCATATCGGCAAAGGGAGTAAGAATGTGCTGTTCTATGGCTGCCCTGTGGCCCGGCCTGTGTCCAGTAAGTTCGGAGGCGTTAGTACCGTCTGCAACAGCATCAAACCCGAATTCATCAGCCAGTGCCCTCAGTGCCCTGAACAGGCCGGTCTTGCAGTAATAACACCTGTTAACCGGGTTTTGTGCAAATTCGGGCTCATCAAGTTCGTTATAAGGAATAACAATGTGCTTGATTCCGATATCCTTTGCCGTTCTCTTTGCACTTTCAAGTTCACGCCTGGGCAGGGTCTGGCTTTGTGCAGTAACGGCAGTTGACATACTACCCAGTGCCCGGTATGCCAGTGCTGCCAGGACACTGCTGTCCACGCCACCGCTGAAAGCTACAAGTACGCCGTCAAATTTTTGGAGGTAATCTGTAACCTGTTCTATCCTCTCATGGATGCAGGATTCTGTAATTTCATCTGACACTGGAGAGGGCAGGTCTTTCATGGGTGGTATTATACCTGATAGATTAGTAAGTCTTTTGCCCTGTGGATTACCTATACTGAACAAGGTGAAATCATGGACATCGTACTTGATATAGCAAAAAAGATACAAACAATGGAGATAAGGGGAGCAGGTACTATAGCCAGAGCCGCAGCAGGGGCACTCAAAGATTATGCTCAGCAGCTTGAGGAGAAGTCAGTAAAGAAATTCAATACCAAAATATCAAATGCGGCCAATGTATTAGTAGCCACCAGGCCAACTGCTGTCTCATTGCCCAATTCCATTAGGATAGTAATGGGATATACAGGTGACACTGTGGATGAGGCCAGAACCGACCTGATAAGGCGAGTGGACCAGTTTATTGAATCATCAAAAGAGGCCACTGAGAGGATAGGGACAATTGGTAGCAGGCGTATCCGCAATGGGGATACCATAATGACCCACTGCAACAGCCAGGCCGCCATATCGGTGATAGCACAGGCGCACAAGGCTGGTAAGAATATAAATGTGATAGCTACCGAAAGCAGACCACGACGACAGGGTCTTCTGACTATTTCCCAACTTAATGAACTGGGCATAAATACTTCATTAATAGTGGATTCAGCTGTACGGTATTACATGAAGGATGTGGATATTGTGGTTGTGGGTGCGGATGCGGTCACTGCTAATGGCAGCGTGATAAATAAGATAGGCACTTCCCAGCTGGCAATGGCGGCCCATGAAAGCAGAACCAACGTGATAGTGGCAGCTGAGACATACAAGTTCAGTCCCCGTACCCTGATGGGTGAGATGGTGGAGATAGAGGAACGGGATGTATCAGAGGTTATGGACAGCGAAAAATTGTCAGGTATGTTGCATGTTAGTGTAAGGAATCCGGCTTTTGATGTCACACCTTCAGATTATATTGATGTAATATGTACTGAGGTGGGTGCTATCTCGCCGGAGATGAGTTATATCATTATTCGCGATATACTGGGATGGGACCTTCAGGATATGCTGGATGACAAGTTGAAAACATAGTGCAGTTAATGTTAAATTGAATACATTTGTATATAGAATTAGAGGAGGTAACGAAATGGAACTTGAATTGATAGTTGACGGGAAAGATATTCCGATGAACCGTTTTGTGGAAAAGATTATTGAAGGGATTAATGCAGGGGTAGTGCAGTCGCTGGAAGGGGTAGATGAGAACTGGCAGGAATTGAATTTGACTATAAGCCGGTGAGTTGTGGAACCAGGCAAAACATCTATAAACCAGTAGGTTGTAAAGAAGACTGTCGATTAATTTTATTGACCTCATTAGGAATCTCAAATTTTCAAGTGCGGCTCTTTTTGAATTAGTTGATTAGAATTAAAATGGAAGTTAATAATATATGAACGATAGAGGTTTCAATAACAGAGGCGGAAGTAGAGGCGGTAGTGGCGGAAGTAGAGGCGGTAGTGGTGGGTTTGGTCCACGTGAGATGCACAAAGCAACGTGTGCAGACTGTGGGCAGGAAACCGAAGTGCCTTTCGTACCTGATCCTGACAGGCCGGTTTATTGCAGAGATTGCTACCAAAACCACAGACCAAAAAGATTCTAATCCAGAGGTTTATGGTCATACACTTTTTTTCAAAAGTGTAATGGATAGTTAACATAATTAAAGTAAGTTAGAACATGTGCAGTTATTAGATATAATGTCTAACCTGTACAAATGTTTTTTTTTTGTGAGATTTTAAGATCCCACACTAATACATTTTTCAGCAGTTTATTGAATTATCTCCCCTAATCTATCTCTCACAAAGTAAGAAGGTAGTCCTGGGGCATCGAAGTATTTACTATCTTGTAACTCAATAATAAAGTGAGGTTTAAAAGTACAATGGAACATGAGATTATACAGGTGGAGTGCCCGGAATGCTCGCCAGGTGAGCCGGTACCACACAGCATATTAAAAGAAAAGCCTGGATTGTTGGTGAAATGTACGCAATGCGATACAATCCACCCCCACCAGAAAGAAAAGACCAGGCCTGTGAGCCTCAGAGTGGTGGTTAGCTCAGAAGATACATCAGCAAGTCGCAGAATTACCCTTGATTCAGAAGAGAACATTTCAATAGATGATGAGTTTGTTGTAGAAGATGATAGCGGGGAGATGGCCAATTTTGTGCAGGTTACATCCATAGAATCGGGTGGCAAACGGGTGAATATGGCTCGTGCCGACAGCATACTGACAATCTGGGCCAGGGCAACCGACGATGTAGGTGCCAAAATATCAGTAAACAAGGGTTGGGAGACAAAATCTTTTGAGATGAAAGTTGATGGTGAGAAAGAGTTTACAATTGGTGAGACACTATCTTCCAACAATGAAACTTTCCAGATAAAAAAGATAAAATTAAGAGATGGCGGTTCTGTTGATAGAAGAGGTACAGCGGTGCCAGCCAAATATATTAGACGTGTTTTTTCTGATTCAATGGAACGTATAGAATGGTTAGCCGGTAAGAAAGATGGTAAGAAACGTAAGTCCCGTCCACATAGTAGTGGCCCGGCAATCCAGCCGCGGGGGTCTGCACAATGGACTTTGAAGCGGAAAGAAAAAGACTGATAAAGAGACTGCGATCCAGTCATGGAGAAATATCTGAGCGGGTATTCACAGCAATGGAGCATGTGCCCAGGCACCTGTTCATAAATGAGAACGAACGCCGTGCCGCTTATGCAGACTATCCCCTGAGTATTGGTAGTGACCAGACAATTTCAGCCCCCCATATGGTTGCTATAATGTGCCACCTGCTTGACCTGAAGCCAGGACACAGGGTGCTGGAGGTGGGTGGCGGTTGCGGTTATCATGCTGCTGTCATGGCTGAACTGGTGCGCCCGGGAGGACATGTCTATTCCACCGAGCGTATCCCGGCACTAGGTGCGGAGGCTCGCCATAACTTACTGGAAACTGGTTATCGGGAAGAAGTCACAGTCATCATCGAAGACGGTAGTGGGGGCCTGCCAGGGGAAGCACCGTTTGACAGGATTTCAGTGGCTTGCGCTGCCCCTGAGATACCTGAGGTATTGGTGGAGCAATTGAATGTGGGAGGAATGATGGTAATACCTGTTGGCAGGTACATGCAGGAATTATATCTGGTAACCAGGACCAACGGGGTCAAAAAAGAACCAAAAGGTGGAGTTGTATTTGTACCTCTGCTTGGAAAATATGGTTTTAGTTGAATATTCAAAAAATATTAAGGTGAACGGGTAGGGGTGGGAGTGTATTGAAAAAAATGAATCCGCTCTTAACAGACCACCCAGATTTATCGGAAAGCGCCTGCCAGCCCCCACACTACAATACCGAGTGGAGCAGAACAAAGTGGGTGTCTGGGCAGAAGGGAGGCGAAAGGGGGCAGCAGGAGTGTCGAAAGGCTGGTAGTTGTAAATATGGAAAACTGGTTCAACGAGTCAAAAATGCATAACTTACAAGTGGTCTGACAATCTTGCACCATGGACTATAGTTACAATTTCAATAATTTCTGACTTGACCCTATAGACAATTCGATAATTCTGATAAATTATTTGCGTTCACGTTTTCTCCCCCCTCCCATCAGAAATGTTTATCCTGCCAACCACGTAATTAGCATCATCATAAGTATAGCGGAGTAAAAAAAATGTCAAACGTAGAAGTACTACTCGAAGAGGAACGCACGTTCTATCCCCCCAAAGAGATCGTTGAGAACAGCAATGTCAAACAGTGGATGGATGCACATGATATCCCTGACATTGAGACCCTCTACCAGCGCAGTAAGGACACAGAATGGTTCTGGGGAGAAGTGGAAAAAGACCTTGTGGAATGGTACAGCCCCTACGACAAAGTACTGGACAGCTCAGATGCACCCTTCTATCGCTGGTTCACCAATGGCAAGTACAATATCGTCCATGATGCCCTGGACCGCCACATGGGAACACCCACCGAGAACAAAGTGGCCTACATCTTTGAATCAGAACAGGGCAACGTCACTGAACTCACCTACCGCGACCTGTACAATGAAGTCAACCGGATGGCCAACGGCCTGAAAAGCCTGGGTGTGGGTAAAGGCGACCGGGTGGCCATTTATATGCCTATGATACCCGCCCTGCCCATAGCCATGCTCGCCTGCGCCCGGATAGGTGCCATACACAGCGTGGTATTCTCGGGTTATAGTCCCCACGCACTGCAGGACAGGATACAAGACTCGGGCGCAAAGGTCCTCATTACCGCGGATGGCTTCTGGAGAAAAGGGAAGGTCATCAACCTCAAAGCACTGGCCGATGAAGCAGTCAAGGGTACTGACATTGAACATACCATTTGTTATCAATGGGCGCAGGTTGATGTATCTATGAGTAAACGCGATATATGGTGGCATGACCTGGTCGCTGAGCAGCCTGACGAATGCGAAACCCAGGTCATGGACTCGGAAGACCCCCTCTTTATCCTTTACACCTCGGGTACCACAGGCAAACCCAAAGGTGTGGTACACGCGCACACCTACTCGGTAGGTGTAGCTCTCACCCTCAAATGGGTGTTCGACCTCAAACCCGAGGATGTGTGGTGGTGTGCCGCCGACATAGGCTGGATCACAGGACACAGTTACATTGTCTACGGGCCGCTCATGCTGGGCGTCACTTCGGTGCTCTATGAAGGCGCCCCCGCTCATCCCGAACCGAACCGGCTGTGGGAAATGATAGCCCGCCACGGCATTACCGTACTCTATACTTCGCCCACCTCCATACGGATGCACATGCGCTTCGGTGATGAATGGACCAAGAAAGACGACATGAGCAGCCTGCGGTTGTTGGGCAGTGTGGGTGAACCCATCAATCCGGAAGCCTGGATATGGTACTATGAAAATATCGGCAAGAGCCGATGTCCAATTATGGACACGTGGTGGCAGACCGAGACCGGAAGTTTCGTAATATCCCCGCTGCCCTTATTGCCCTTAAAACCCGGGTCTGCCACAAGACCACTGCCCGGTTTTGGTGCTGAGGTGCATGACCCTGAAGGCAAATCCGTTGTGAATGAAGGGGGCAGCCTGCTACTCACATCACCCTGGCCGTCCATGCTGCGTACCTTGTATAACGAACCCCAGCGATACGTGGAAAAATACTGGACCAAAAATGGTGATTTTATATCAGGCGACATCGCCAGGGTGGACAGTGACGGCTACTTCTGGGTACAGGGCAGGGGTGACGACGTGCTCAATGTATCCGGGCACAGGATAGGAAATTCTGAGGTCGAATCAGCCCTGGTCAGCCATTCATCAGTGAGCGAAGCCGCTGTGGTAGGCAGGCCCGACGACATCAAAGGTGAGAGCATTGCAGCATTCGTGGTGTTAAAGATGGGTGTTGAGCCCGGAGATGAACTGATGAAGATCCTGTGGAATCATGTAGGAGAAGAGATCGGTAAGATAGCCCGGCCCGATATCATTTATTTCGTTGATGACCTCCCCAAGACCCGAAGCGGTAAGATCATGCGACGTGTAGTGCGCTCAGCCCTCATATCAAAAGAAGTGGGCGACATCTCCACACTGGCAAATCCTGAAGCTGTGAAAGAGATAGAAGATGCTGTGAAACACAACAATTAGCTGTCGCTCCATTGACGTAGTTATCGCAAAGAGTAGCTAATCTCTGGTTTGCACAAGTTTAATAGGTTAAAACATAATGTTACTAACATGAAACACTGCTCCAGTGGTATTGCATATCTGGACGAAGTGCTGGGTGGCGGTCTGCCCAAACCTTCCCTAATACTAATCGGAGGGACTGCAGGAGCGGGAAAGACCACTTTTGTGCTTCAATCATTATCACATGCAGCAGAGAACGGGGAAACGGCAGTTTACATGCCCGTCACCTCGCAATCGTTTGAAAAAATGATGGATTACCTTCATAGTTATCCTTTTTTCAGTGAAGAAATACTTGTCAGGCCCATTGACCGCTC
>JAUWTY010000148.1 GCA_030614485.1 Methanosarcinales archaeon
GAAGGCAGCCCCTATTGTGAAGCGGGGCGAGTATAATTATTTCATACATCCTATCACCGACGGGGTGCCGTATCTGGAACCCAGACTGCTGAATGATGTTACAGATAGAATTATTGACCTGTTGGAGCCGGATTTTGATAAGATACTTACCATTGAAGCTATGGGTATCCATATTGGTACGGCGCTATCTCTCAGGACTGGAAAGCCCCTGTCCATTATCAGGAAGCGGAAGTATGACCTTCCCGGTGAAGTGAAGGTTGACCAGTCCACCGGATATTCCAAGGGTGAACTGTTCATCAACGGATTATCTAAAAGTGATCGGCTGGTAATTATTGATGATGTCATCAGTACCGGGGGGACATTGAAGGCTGTGTGGACAGCTGTTAAGAGTGTGGGTGCAGACATTGTGGATACAGTTGTGGTCATAGAGCGGGGCGAGGGTGCACAGTTACTTCAAAGTGCCGGACTTTCGCTTAAGACCTTGGTGAAGATTGATGTGGATGCTGATGGTGTGAAAATAATAGAATAAGATGTGGCAATGAATTCAACGTCATATTCGGATAGTTTTGATTTTGACCTTGATGGGATAGTTGACCTTATTACACGCACAGGGGCCTCCACTGTAGGCCTCCAGTTCCCTGAAGGGTTCAAGCGTCGGGCGTTTTCCATGTCCTGTGAGCTGGAAGGACGTACGTCTGCCAATGTGGTAATTTCAGGTAACCCCTGCTACGGGGCATGTGATGTAGACATGTCGATGGCAGGCGAGGTGGATATCCTGTTCCATTTCGGGCATTCTGAACTGCTTGACGGCATGGATAATGTGATATTCATGGAGACGCCGGCAAAGGTGGATGTAATTCCTGTGCTTGGGGCGGCGGCGGAAGAACTGGACAGTGGTACTACTGTGGGGCTGTTGACCACGGTGCAGCATGTCCACAAACTGGAAAGTGTAAGAGCTTTTCTTGAATCAAAAGGGTTATCCTGTGTTGTGGGTGAAGGGGATTCCCGGATACGTCATCCCGGGCAGGTGCTGGGCTGTAATTTTTCAGCAGGTGATGTGGAGTGTGACAATTATCTGTATATCGGAAGCGGAAAGTTCCATCCACTGGGGGTGGCGGTGGCTTTCGGGCGCAGGGTGCTGGTGGCTGACCCCATGATGAATACGGTGGAATGGGTTGACCCTGAGAGAATACTGCGTATAAGAAGCGGAATTGTTGCTAAATGCCTGGATGCCCATACCTTTGGTATTGTGGTGTCTACCAAGGTGGGACAAAACAGGATGGAACTTGCCAGAAGGATGGCCGGACTTGCTGGTAAGTATGGTAAGGAACACATCATTATCACGCTGGATAATATCACGCCTGAGGCAATGCTGCAGTTCAAGGTGGATGCATTTGTGAACACGGCATGTCCCCGCATTGCCATTGATGATGCATCAAGGTTCAATGTACCTATCCTCACCCCTGTAGAGTTTGAGATTGTGCTGGGGGAGAGGGATTGGGATGAACTGGTGTTTGATGAGATAAGGGAAGGGGCTAAATAGAATAGTAAAGATATTAAATATTGAGTTTTAAGTGAGTTTTGAGGTGAGCTGTATGTCAAAATTTAAAAAAAGAGACCAGCAACGTAAAGGGGATAAGAAGGCGGAGATACTTGAGAAAAAATTGATCAAGAACAATCTGGAATCGTTGACCAGCTCTGAAGGGGAGATTGCCGAGTTGCCAGAGGAGGATTAACCCAATTTGATGGTCAGGGTTAAAGTCCTTGCAGGCAGCGTTTCCGAGCATTCATTAGAAGTTGATGATGGAAGCATGTATGGTGACGTGCTTGAGCAACTGGAATTGAACCCTGAGACCGTCATTGTCATGGTAGATGGCATACCTGTGCCCGTGGATGAAGAGGTTTCTGCCAGTTATCTGGAAGTATTAAGGATAGTTTCGGGTGGATGACCAGAAGTTCATGCTAAGGTAAAAGGTTAACTTCTGATCATTACCCATCCGAATTTCAGGACATGAATATTAGATACAAACTTAGCTAAAGGATAAAATATCCGAATAAGAGTAAAGGTTGTTAAAATTTTGAAGTCCCAGTTCAGTAAAGGATGGGTAAAATCAGGAGTGAACCTGATAGAATTTCCGATCTGAGAAGCACCCTTTATCGAGTGTAGAAGTCCGGTCAGAATACCGGAGATTGCCGGGTCATCCAGACCGTAGGTAAAATCGACATCAAGATATTTGAATCTGGGAATGGTGACAAGTTTATGGATAAGGGATAATAGCGGTCCGACAAGGTTAACAATTACTTCAATTGGTGGTAATTTTTGGGATTTTTCTTTCTTTGGTGACTCTTTTCTTTCTTTGGATTCGTGGGAATCGTTGTTTTGTTCTTCCTTATGTTTTTGAGTGCCCAATTTATACTTTAATAAAAAGAAATCAGTTTGTTTGTCTTTCAGCGAATATCGTATTTTGAATATCAACCAGCTGATGCAAAAAATCCCTTCTATTCTTTTACCTTCTTTATTTGAAATGGCACTAATAGTAATGGGAAAAAGTAATAAAGCAAAAGCTACAGCTGCAATAATTAAAATGCCAGTTATTATCAACCAGAACATTTCAGGTTATTATCCCATGTTGCTCAATAAACTGATGAACTTTTATTACTGATCTAAGGTGCCTCAGTTTCGCTGGTTTTTGATGATTCTTTCTTCTTTTCCTCTTCTTTAATGGATTTGAATTTATCCATTATCTCCGGCATTGACTCGGTAAGTTGAGATATCGTACCTTTCCCCTTGATAGTCAATAACTGGACATCTTCGGGTGTGACCACAAGAAACGCGATAGGCTGGATTGATGCACCCCCTCCTCCTCCTTCGCCTGTTCCTCCTTCACCCGCTTTACTTTTTCCTTCGCCACCGCCACTTCCGAATCCAAAACTGACCTTGGTCACGGGTATGATGGTCCTCCCATCAATGGTTATATGTTCTCCAATAACGGTTTTTGTCGAGATCATATCAGCGATCTCTTCAGTAATTGATTTTAGCAATTGTTCTACTATCAAAAATCAAACCCCCTTGATTTTAATAATTAATATTTCGTGTAAGTCCACTACAAATTAACGACATATTAATTATTGATAGTTATTTATAGCCTTTTACTACTTAAAAGTTTTCCATGACCCCATCAATTACTCAATTTATGTTAACTGTTGACGATTGCCCTTGAACGCCTCTCATTAAACGTTCAATGGCTGGTTAGGGTTTAATGGGCTATTATAGTGGAAGCAAGTTTCTTGTGCTTCGAGGCACGCCAGTCACCGACCCCGGACGCCGCTAATGCTCTGTCTGGGGCATCCCAATGGTGCATGAAGATTTAGATGAATTTTTCCAATATATTTATAATATATGGGCGTGAATCTACT
>JAUWTY010000042.1 GCA_030614485.1 Methanosarcinales archaeon
AAATATAAAATTATTATTGTTAAAATCGGATTTGACAGAATTGACTTCTTCTTTTATGTATTTTTTATGCCACCCCCTTTTTTCCAATTCAGGATCAATATATTTTTTCCGAGTTTGATTTTCATTGATTAATGCAATTTCATCATCAATATCTTGACCCATATTTGATAGAACGATTACATTATTTATAAAGTGTATCTTTATCGAATCAGTAGCTTTCTCCTTTGAATAGGAAACTTGTGCCTGAATTAGAACATAAAAAAATCACATCTACCATAACCCAACTTTACTTAGAAAGCCGCACCCCAATTTAAGTTAACCATCCTTAACTTAAACGCCTAACATTTTACTCATCACAAATTATCCAGCCACCCATTCCTCAAAATCCCTCAAATCAAAAACAAAGTAGCCAGCATCGATTAACCCTTTTTTCCCTTCAATTGTCCTGGCTATAATCCCATAATGTTCATTCCGGTTTTCATCGCGCCAGCGGACATGCTCAGACTTTTTCTTTAATTGCTCAATTAAAGCCAATGCATCTGCCTCACTCATATCTTTCCATTTCACCTCGCAAAAGAATATGTTGGATTCGTCGTCCAGGGCCACAATATCGATTTCCCTCTCTTTGTACCACCACGAACCAAGTTTGGAAAATGGAAAAGGCTCACCAGTCCTTACATTTAAATCCCACAGAAATTCTTTTGATACTTCTTCAAATGTCCTGCCAATATATGCGTTGAATCCGCTTTTAATACGATTCAGCAAAACTTCTCCACGTCCAAGGTCAATTAAATCCTCACCAGGGAATATGAACCTGAACCAAAAAGCAAATGCATTATCTTTAATTGAATAGAGTCCTTTTTTGGACTTTGTGGATTCTGTTACAGGAATCTCCCTTTTTATTATTCCAAGATCTATCAGCACACTCAAATATTTACTTACAAGGCTGCGGTCAAGTCCGGTATAATTAATTATCTTTCCAAGAGTTGTGTCGCCGCTTGCGATTGATTCAAGCACTGAAAAATAGTATCTGGGTTCATCGAGTTCTTCAAGCAGGATGAATTTGATATCCCTGTAGATGAACGAATCAAACATCAATATATTCTTCTCAATATTCCAATATACGTCATGCTTGGGGTCGGTTTGTGTAATATATGCAGGAGTGCCTCCAAATACGCTGTACATCTCCACTGCACGCTTTACATTTCCCACATATCCTGCCACGTCTTTAAACGGCAGCGCACCAAGTTTTATCTGACCTGTGCGTCTTCCATAGAGCGGGGCACGGTATGACATGAGTCTCTCCATCATGGCGATGCTGGAACCTGAAAGTATCAGGTAAATGCCGCTGTCTTTGAGTTTGCTGTCCCAATAATCCTGAAGTATAGAAGGCAGTGCTTTTTCATCCTTTACAAGGTATGGAAACTCATCAAGTGCCAGAATGAAACGCTGCTCTTTAGCCTGCTGGTATATATATTCAAAAAATGCGTCCCAGTCTGCAAAACCCTGTTTTTTCAAGAGTTCGTCGCTGAAATGGTCGGCAAGTATTCGTGAGTACCGCTCAAGCTGGAGTTTCTTTGATTCTTCCCTGCCGATGAGGATAATACCGGGGTGCTGTTCAGAGATAAGGTTTTTTATCAGTTCGGTCTTGCCAATCCTTCTTCTGCCATAAATTATCAGGAATTCGGCTTTATTGTTTTCAAACCGTTCTGAAAGTATCTCCAATTCTTTCTTTCGACCTATGAAATTCATATACTTTCAAGTAATCTACTTTAGAGTATATAATCGTTTGTTACATTAAAGCGGAGTTTAACCATCCTTAACTTAGAAAGCTATATCTCATTTTAAGTTAACTCTACTTAACTTAGATCTCAAATCGTAAAGATAAGTAAAGGAAAGTTATCTTATGGACAACAGAGCTGGAACATATGAATTGCTGCCCGCCGGTTATCGTGCATTCATCCCGAAAAATCTGCCGCCTGACCCCCCTATAGAATATGATGACGAGCTTCATTCGTTATTGTCAAAGGCGGACCGAAATCTTGCACGACTGGATGGCATTACCACAGTCCTGCCAAATCCTGACCTGTTCATTGCCATGTATGTGAAAAAAGAGGCCCTTTTGAGTTCACAGATAGAAGGAACCCAGGCATCCCTGGAAGGAGTGCTGGAATTTGAAGCTGACCTGACACCAAAAGACGATGTACAGGATATCAAGGAAGTAGTGAATTACGTTAATGCACTAAATTATGGCATAGAGAAACTGGATGATAATCCCGTATCTCTGGAGCTCATAAAAGAAATCCATAAAATACTGCTGGAGGGCGCAAGAGGTGCCAATCTGGACCCTGGTGAATTCAGGGCCTTCCAGAATTATATCGGCACACCAGGGGCTTCTGTACATGACGCAACTTTTGTCCCGCCGCCACCAGATATGGTCCAACCTGCAATGGAAGAAATTGAACGGTTTTTCCACATAAAAGATAACATCCCGCCCCTGGTCAAGATAGCATTGATCCATGCCCAGTTTGAGACAATCCACCCGTTCCTGGATGGTAACGGAAGGATGGGACGACTTCTGATTTCGTACTACCTTGTCTGGAAAGAGATATTGTCAAAACCCCTGTTGTATTTGAGTTTCTACCTGAAAAATAACCGGAATGAGTACTATGACCTGCTGATGAAGGTGCGCACAGAGGGGGCATGGGAAGATTGGATAAAGTTCTTTTTAACAGGTGTCAGTGAAACTTCACAGGAGGCCGCAAATACTGCAAGGGAGATAATCAAATTAAAGGAAGACCTGATATTGAAATTGTATGAAAATTCCATATCAAGTATTTATGCTGTGAAAATGCTGGACTTCCTGTTTGACAGACCACTCGTCAGCAGCAGCGAGATTGTCGATAAATTAAATATTTCCTCAGTGACTGCAAATGAACTGGTGAAAAAGTTTGAAAAAATTGATATTTTACGGGAAATAACAGGTAAGAAAAGATATAAAAAATATTTTTTTGCCAACTATGTTGATATTATCAGCCGAGGCACACAGAATATTTGAGATCAACAATTGATTGTGCCATTTAATCATTTATATATCTTCAAATTAATGTTCAGGCTTCACATCCAGTTTTGTAGATGCCCGGAGTGGTAGAAGAGTAACTTCAAACGGGCACATCATGAATAAAATAATAAGTAATTATATGGTAGTTTTCACCTGCATTCAATAAATAGTACAGAAATGTTATATAATTTATAGTGCATCTTTATTTTAGGGATAATAATGCAACTCAATTCAAAAGTGGATGATTTTGAAAGAATATCTATCCTGCTACATCATGTGGTTTTTAGTTATGAACAAGCACATGAAAAACTCATAGGAACGAGCAGCAAGGCGATTCTACAGGAACTCATAAAAGGATTGGCAAATACTTTTGAGTTGGGTGATATATGTTATATCAGCAAGTCCAGAAGCCTTCAAGAGAACTTACAGTCCTATATTGATAATCTGAATATGTCAAAATATTACGATGATGTAACGGTCGAATACCTTAATGGATCATTTATCTTTAAAATCAAAGAATGTAAATTTGCAAAAAAAGATTCACATATTTTTCTATCAAATAAACATACCTGTCCATTTGCGATTTTAGCTGCAGCCGTCATATATTATTCCACTGATGCAAATCTCAGGATTCATGAAACAGAATTTGATGTACACGGTAGCAGGACAGTTATTGAACAGATAAAAATATAATAATGACATCTTCTATCCTTCATAAACCGTAATTTAATAATACATTAAATTCATCAAGGGACTGGTAAATCCTCTATATCGCTTGGATTAACCTGACCAAATGGAGTTATGCCCTAAATACCGTAAAAAACCCTTTAGATTTTCACAATCATATCCAAGGTGTACACATGGAATTCAGACGAACACACTACACATCACAAGTAACCCAGGAAATGGACGGCCAGACAATAAAACTTGCAGGCTGGGTCCATGAGATACGCGACCTGGGCGGTATCATGTTCCTCATATTGAGGGATCGCGAAGGCATGGCACAGCTAACCCTGTTCAAGAAGACCATTGACCCACAGGTACTGGAAACCGCCAAGTCACTGAGCCGCGAATCAGTTATTCTCGTGGAAGGCTCGGTCAAACTGGAAGCCAAAGCCCCAGGAGGTTACGAACTGGTACCCTCACGCATCGACCTGCTAAACCCTGCCCAGTCCCCCCTGCCCATGGACACCACAGGCAAGGTGAACGCAGAACTGGATACCAGGCTGGACAACCGTTTCATGGACGTGCGCCGCCCCAGGGTCAATGCAGTGTTCCAGATACGCCACCAGACACTCTCCGCAGTCAGGAACTTCCTTGAACAGGAAGGCTTCCTTGAGATCAACACACCAAAAGTGGTTGCCACTGCCACAGAAGGCGGCACAGCCCTGTTCCCAATCACATATTTCGATACAGAGGCATTCCTGAACCAGAGTCCCCAGCTGTTCAAGCAGATAATGATGAGCGGCGGTCTTGACCGGGTATTCGAGATAGGCCCCATATTCAGGGCAGAGGAACACGACACCACAAGGCACCTGAACGAGGCCACCAGTATCGATATCGAAGCCAGTTTCCTTGACCATGAGGATGTAATGCAGATACTGGAGAACCTCATAGTACATGTCTATGAAAGCGTGGCTAAAAATTGCGCAAACAGTCTCAAGACCATTGGCAAAGAACTGGATATTCCCAAAGCACCTTTCAAACGCCTGACCTATGACGAAGCCATTGATATCAATAATGAGCACTCAAAAGAACTGCTGGAATGGGGCGATGACCTTAGCACCAATGCAGAGAAAGTAATCGGCAAGGTCATGGGTGAGCATTACTTTATCAAGGACTGGCCCACCGAGATCAAACCCTACTATACCCAGCCATATGAGGATAATCCTGAACTGACCAAGGCATTTGATATGATGCATCCCCGCATGGAACTCTCATCGGGTGCCCAGCGTATACACGACCACGACCTGCTGCGCCAGCGCATACAGGACCAGGGCCTGAATCCCGACGGATTCGATTTCTACCTGAAAGCTTTCAAGTACGGCATCCCGCCCCATTCTGGTTGGGGCCTGGGAGCGGAACGGCTGGTTATGACCATGCTGGATGTAGACAACATCAGGGACGTAGTGCTGTTCCCAAGAGATCGCAAACGGGTATCACCTTAAAGCCGTTCTTGAAGAGCGGCCAAATCACAGTAAATATATACCACAAATTATTTTAGTAACATGACTCACATAGTAAATTGGATATGAAGTTTATGGAGGGGATTTTGTGATAAGTGAAAACAGGGATATTCTGGTTGAACGTTTGGAACAGAAGTTAGTGGCCAAGGAGCGGGAGATTAGTGAGCTAAACGATTCCCTCAAGGAATCCATCATAGCAGAACTGAAGGAAGGCATGAAAGAGGACCTTGACTTTGATAAAAGGATTTCTGCAATTGAAACAAAGGTCAAAGACATAGGATTATCCTTTGACGGTGTAATGAAAGAACTGCTTGACCAGAAAACCGTTATTCAGGACTTTAAAAAAATGTACCTGAAACATGATGATGAAAACCCAGCCCAGCCGGTTGACCAGCCAGATAAAACAAATTCATTGTCAAACTGGTATGAAACCACGAAAAAAAGCGAAAAACAAGATGTGCCAGAGGAAGATACCGGCCCAAAATCCCAGTATATCATTGCAGAGAGTGAGGACACCCGTGTTCCTGAAAAAGATATTGTAAAAGAAAACGGTAATAAGGATATTATCATAGCAGAAAATACCACATCAAGGTCATCCCGCAAAGACAATATCATTGTTGAGGCAAGGGAAGATGAAGATGTCGTAATCGAATACAAGAAATAGCACTGTTGTAACAAGAAACTGCTCACTGACGCTCGCAGTTACTTGAGTACATAAAGTTATACTTAATATATTGCGAAAAACATCCTAAAATGCATAAGTGCATCACGAGGTATTAGGTGCATATAAAAGAAATAGAATTCCAGAATTTCAAGTCTTTTGGAAGGAAAGTAAAGATTCCTTTCTTTGATGGGTTTACTACCATCTCTGGACCTAATGGTAGCGGTAAATCCAATATTGTGGACGGCATACTTTTCTGTCTCGGTCTTTCCAGTTCCAGGACAATGCGTGCTGAAAAACTTACTGACCTCATCTATAACGGGGAAGGAAAGAAAAAGCCAGATTATGCCCAGGTTATCATACGTTTCGACAACTCTGACCGTGAGATGCCGCTGGATACTGATGAAGTGGTGATTGCACGGAAAGTACGCCAGACCGATGCGGGATATTACAGTTATTATTATTTCAATGACAAAGCGGCAAGTCTCACCGAAATTCATAACATCCTTGCCAAGGCAAGAATCACTCCTGAAGGTTATAATGTAGTGATGCAGGGTGATGTTTCCAACATCACCCAGATGACAGCCAACGAACGGCGCAAGATTATCGATGAGATAGCAGGTGTGTCAGAATTCGACAACAAGAAAGACCGCGCTATGAGTGAACTGGATATTGTCAGGGAGCGTATCGAGCGGGTGGATATCATACTGGCAGAAGTTGGCGCCCAGCTGGATAAACTGCAGCGTGAGCGGGACCAGGCACTGAAGTACCAGAGTTTACAGGAAGAGAAATTACGGTTCGAAGGCTACATGCTGCTCTCCAAGTTCAAGGATGCGCAAAATGAATTTGATAAAATAGTTGAAGAGATCAGTTCACGACTTGAGGGTGAGAGCAAACTGGAAGCACTGCTCCAGGAAAAACAGGAGAAAATGACTGAACTGGAATCTGCACTTAAGGACCTCAATACGCAGATAACCAGCATGGGCGAGGACGAGCAGATAGCAATAAAGCGGCAGATAGAGGAGATAAAAGGTGAAATCGCCCTCAGCCAGAATACCATCACACTTACCGAATCAGAGATATCTGATATGAACACCCAGCGCAGGAAGGGACTCATAGAGATTGACGGTATCAAGGAGAAGATGGCCGAACTCTCATCGAAGATAGAGGAAGAGAATAATCGCAAGCTTGGTATTGCCAGCGAGATAGAGGACCAGCACACCCAACTGCTGATACTGCGCAGTAAGATAGCCGAAGTGGATTCACGTTTTGTCCAGACCAGGGATGAACTGTCACAGGTGAAAAATGACCTGGAAGAGGCCCGCAACCGCAAGAACGAATTGATGCGCCAGGAAGACCGCCTGCTGGATGCCATGCGGCGGCGAAGTGCAGAGCTCAAGGATATCGAGGAAGAGATTGAGGATTCTAAACGGAAGATCAAGTCTGCTGATGATGACAGGGAGGATGTTGAGCAGGAGATTGAAGGGCTGAACAAGCAGATGGCTGAACTCTCAGGTGATATGGATGACCTTGAATCCAACCAAGCACAGCTCAAGAGTGTGCAAAAGGACCTGGATGATACTTTGAGAGGATTGCAGCAGGAATACATGACCGCTGAAGCCAGGATAAGGGCTGCTAAGGAAGTATCCGGGTACAGCAATGCAGTGGAGAAAGTGCTAAAGGCCAAGGATATGAGGGAACTGCCTGGCATCTACGGTACCATTGCCCAGCTGGGTAAGGTTGACCAGGAATATGCCATTGCACTGGAAGTGGCAGCGGGTGGTCGTATGCAGGGCATTGTGGTGGATACTGATGAAGATGCATCCCGCGCCATATCTTTCCTCAAGCGCCAGCGGGGCGGCAGAGCTACATTCCTGCCATTGAACAAGATGGCAAGTGCTTCAGGTTTTCGTGATATATCTGATATGCCGGGCGTAATAGGTTATGCCATTGATCTGGTGGATTATGATTCAAAGTACGAACCCGCTTTCAACTATGTGTTCAGGGACACCATTGTGGTGGAAGACCTGGACACTGCAAGGCGGCTGATGGGCGGGCTTCGTATGGTAACCCTGGATGGGGAGGTGGTCGAGAAGAGCGGTGCCATGACCGGAGGCAGTCGCGGCCGTAGCGGCGTGTCCTTTGCAGCAACTGAGGAAGATAAGATTACCAAACTGGCCGAACAGATTACTGAATACGAATCAAGGCGCAGTGCCGCCATCAACAAACTGGACAGTGTAGAGGGCCACATTGCTTCGGTCCAGACAGAGATGCGGGAACTGGAAACCGGGATTGCCAAAAAGCAGATGGCCATTGAAGAGATCAACAGCCGGGGTGAGAGACTTACTGCCCTGATTACCGAAAAGGAAGCAGAACGGGTGGAGATCGAGGCCGGACGTGCTGAACTGCGTGGCGAGATGGAAAGCATTGAGGATGACAAGGAGACAGCTGAGCAGGAGATTGCAAAACTTGCTGATAAGGCCGGAGAGCTGGAAGAGCAGCTAAAAGGTTCAAAAGTGCCTGAACTGAACGAGCAGGCGCAGCGGATAGAGGACGAGATACGCAGACTGGAGAACCGCACCA
>JAUWTY010000031.1 GCA_030614485.1 Methanosarcinales archaeon
TCTCCCCCAGCCACTTTTGCACACAGTCCGTTCAATGAATCCTGGTTCTGGGCAGGTGCAGTCTTCATAGTTGGAACCAGTACAGCCTCATGACCGAACCGGGCAAAGAGTTCATGAGTACCTTTAGACTTTTCTTCAAGACGGGTCACTGCAATTTTCATTAGATTCCATATCTTCAATATATGATTTAACAGCTTCCAAATGTGTTGTGATGCCTTATCAAAAAATTTATATCCATTATGCCCGGTTTCTGTACCCGAATGGTAACAGTAATGAACATAAAAATGAACATAAACCTAAAATTAACCAGAAGCATTTACATCAATAATAGAGGGATTCCGGCATGAATCTCAGTCTGCTCATATTTAGCATAGTGGCAGGGTTTTTGCTTGGCGTGGTCAGCGGACTGATACCCGGTATACATACCAACACCTTTGCTTTCATTTTAGCAGCTTTTGCTCCATGGCTGCTTGAGTTAGGCTTATCCCCGTTATGTATTGCTGCCACTATTGTTTCAGCTTCGCTGACACATACATTTATTAACATCATCCCATCTGTTTTTTTGGGTGCACCTGAGGCAGATACTTCACTGGCAGTGCTTCCCGGACATAGGTTGCTTCTGGATGGTTTTGGTGCCGAGGCGGTAAGGCTGTCCGCATTGGGGAGTGCTGGTGCGGTATTAGTATCACTGGTATTGATGCTGCCGCTTTCAGCATCTTTTGCTGTCATGTATCCATTGTTGGATAGGTATATGGGGTGGATACTGCTGGGTGTGGTGCTGGTATTGATATATACCGAGAAGGGTGAGGTGATAGAAGGGCAGGGTTCACTGGTCCGCTTGAAATACAGGGCGTTTGCAGCAATGTTATTCTTGATGTCAGGATTGCTGGGTCTCATGGCCTTTGAGTCGCAGACGATGATGGACCCTGTAATCACCATAGGGGAGCCTTCGATACTGATGCCATTGTTCAGCGGCCTGTTCGGGGCTTCGATGCTTGTCATCAGCATGATGACCGACACTATGATTCCCGCTCAGGTAAGTTCCAGACTGGTGTTGTCCCGGAGACGCATATTGCGGGGAACCATCATCGGCAGCACTGCCGGGGCATTTGTGGCATGGTTGCCTGGGATAACAGCTGCAGTAGCCACGGTATTGGCCCGACTTGGGGTGAAGGAGGATTATGCGGATGAAGATTCCGGCCGGGAGTTCATAGTATCTATTTCAGGTGTCAACACTGCTAATGCAATTTTTGGCTTGATAGCGCTTTACGTGATCGGCAAGACCCGCAGCGGGGCTATGGTGGCAGTGGCGGATATAATGGGTGGTGCACACCTGGATCTGGATACTCTTGGCCTTTTATTGATTATCATTGTCGGTGTATCCATTGCAGCGTATTTTGCGACCATCTTCCTGGGCGACAGGATATTGACCATAGTGACCAGGATAAATTACCGGAGGCTGTGTATGGTGATTCTGACCGGGCTGACTGGAATGGTGTTCCTTTTTTCAGGCTGGTTCGGGCTTGTGGTATTCGGGATGGGTGTACCTATTGGAATGCTTGCGCCTTACCTGAAGGTTAGGCGGAGCCATGCTATGGGTGTGCTGCTGTTGCCACTGCTGGCATTCTATTTCTAAAAAAAGCATAGGATACTCTTATTAATTTTAAAAACATCTTTAATAATATTCAGTGAGCGTGTAGCCAATGTATGATATATCCGAACTTATTGCTTTCACCATTCAGCAATGGTTGTCTTTCATAGACCCGGTTACCTATGATTTTTTGGAAAAATTCGGTCTTTCTGCAATTATCGGTATCCTCATTGGAATAGAGCGGGAACGTAAATCAGAAGGTAAAGACATATTTGCAGGGGCCAGGACCTATACTATAGCCTCCATATCAGGCATGATAGGCACATACATTGCCATAAACCAGGGTGTGTACGAGATATTATACATCACTATGGTCTTTTTTGTGATTATAGCCGCCATCATGATATACATAAAAAATGTTGTGTACCGGCAGATTGGAACCACTGGTGGCGTCACAATGTACTTTGTGTTTCTTATGGGTGTGATGGTGGCTTTTGACTATTATCTTTTTGCCATAATGGGTGCCGTAGCTGTTACATTCTTGCTGGTTGAAAAAGATACGCTCAGGGATTTTGCAACTAATTTAAACCAGAATGAAGTAACCAATGCGGTCCAGTTTTTAATTGTTATATTTATCTTGTTCCCTATCACCCCCAACACCACGGTACTGGAGGTACTGAATCCAAGATATACTCTGGGCATAGTAGTAATGGTCGCTTCTATCAGTTTTATCAGTTTTCTGCTGATGAAAAAGACCGGTACTGAACGAGGTATACCTCTATCAGGTTTCATTGGCGGACTTGTCAACAGTGAAGCCACAACCGGTTCACTTGCAGCACTATCTAAAAAAAAGGACAATCTGGTAGATACCAGTTACCAAGGCATAGTGCTATCAAATGCAACTATGCTTATACGCAACCTTATAATTGCTCTTATCGTGGACCCGACCGGACAGGTCCTGAAATTTATGCTCCCACCCCAGCTGGTTATCATTGCTGTGAATATAGGTATGGTTATTAAGAAAGGCAGGCCGCAGCCAGATGGCAAAGAATCGCTGGATATTGAATCCCCATTTGCTCTCAAACCTGCTTTTAAGTTCGCATTCGGGTTCACCCTGCTCATACTTGTCTCCCATTACCTGAACCTGTGGTTTGGCAGTACCGGTGTATTTTTTGTGGCATTGGGTGGGCTTGTAAGTTCTGCAGCGGTCACTGCATCAGTAGGAGCACTTGCATTGGGTGGTTCGTTATCACCATCAACAGCAGCACTTGTGGCAGTACTGGCATGCGTGGTCAGTACCTCGAATAAGATACTGCTTGTGAAATGGTCAGGTTCGGATGAATTGGAAAAGAAGATAAAGGGTAGTTTCCTTATCCTGATAGGTGTGGGCGCAGCTGCATTGGTGTTATGGGCACTTGTTCTGCCTTTAATTGGTGGCATATTTTAATGGCCCACATATTTGTGGATGTTCTATTCATGTCCTGCAGTAGAATAGAGCAAAGCATATGTGTCAGGCTGGCCCAAAACTCACGTAAAGTAACAAATTTTCAAATTTGAATTTTTCAGGAATGTATATGCTTAAATAACCATAAACCCACATTCCACCATGAACGAAGGCAATACCAGGAAAAACATTAAACCAGGATTAAGCGTAGGAATTGTACTAAAACAAGACCAGAGGAGTGGGAAAATAACCCAGGGTATTGTAAATAGAATCCTGACAAACTCTTCCAATCATCCACATGGAATTAAGGTTCAATTAGAAGATGGTCAGGTAGGAAGAGTGAAGGAAATCCACACAACAGTTGCAGAATAAGCCGCCTAAACTGACTAAACCAACTAAATCATTAGCCGCCCTTTTTGCCAGTCATTAATTATCATGACTGCAGCCCTTGTCTCATCAACCTCACCTTTCTTCTTCAAAAAGTTCCTCTGCCTGCCAATCAGTTCAAGCACCTCATAAGAATTCTCCTCCTCTATTGTGACATGATAGAAAGATTCCAGGGCTGTTTTATTTTCACCGCACAATTTCTCAATAATCTTCAAAGCCACGCCGATTGGGTCCTGCAGGTGAGTTGAATCTTTTACTGCAAGCAGTCCCTGAATAGTCTCGTCATTCTCGTCAAAAGGAATCACTCCGGGCGTATCAATGAACTTTATACGGGAACCCGCTTTAATATGCTGCACGCCCTTTGTATGTCCGGATATTGAGGATGTACCAGCACTGTGTTTCCCTGTCACGGCATTGACCACCGATGACTTGCCTGTGTTGGGATATCCAAGGGAACCGACCAGTATTTCGCGCCCTCTTATGTTGGCGGTTTCAAGTATCTTGTGCCGCAACATTGTTGTCCCGAACCTGTCCTTACTGGACACAAAGACCGTGGGTGCAATTTTTGACAGCCGGGATTTAGTTCTCTCAAGTTTTTCTTTTGATACAAGGTCACATTTGTTAAGGACTATAATGAACGGCTTCTTTGCACGTGCTATATCACGCTCAACCTCGCTATTTCGTGTCTCGTCAGGAAACCGGGCATCAACGACTTCAAGAAGGACATCAGCTTTTTTTATTACAGCTTTTACTATCCTCTTGTAACTTGCCATGATGTGTGGTATGGTGCATGAAGATATAAGGATGTATCGTGAGATGGGAACTATTGTGATAGAATTCCCATGCAACAGCCTCGATAACCAGCCCATCCATTCGGGACTAAACTGGTAGATGGGATGATTGATGTAAAACTACCTGTTAATCGGTGCTAACAACATCAAATAAAATAAGAAGATATGCGCCGGTAAAACCACACAATACCGGCGCAAAAATGTATCAAAGCCTAACTTACCTTAATAGAACGGTTATCAGACTTATCATACTGGAAAATCACTTCCAGCACACCATTCTTATAAGTGGCCTCTGCCGAATCAGGTAGCACCTTGGCAGGCAGTTCCACATGCTCGGAATACTTCCTGTCCTCGGTAAGTGCCCTGATATCCAGCGTAGTCCCGTTAGAATCAAGGGTAATGTCCTTCTTGGAAACACCCGGCATCTCAACCACCACATGAAGCGAGTCCTCAGCCTCCATGATATCGATAAGGGGCTTCCTCATGCCCCCCTCAATTTGCTGGGAGTAGGCTGCCAACTCATCTGGCAATCCGGTAGCAGAACGCAGGTCCACATTCCCAAACTCCCTGATCTCAGGGGGCTCGTCACCTCTCTGGGTCATGGAAAAGCCCCACACCATGGGTTCACCATTTGCACCTTCACCCGCTTCAAGCCTTGAATTCAACATGTTTCCAAGCATCTCATCAATCTCTTCAAAGATGTCTTCAAACATGTCCCTTCTTCGTCTGTCCCTCATTGTTATTCACCTCATTAATTTAATCTGCATTCTCATGCGTATATTCCAAGTTTCTCTTCAGCCTCAGCTTTTGCACCCACGGTGGCATACCTGGCAAATTCCTGGGCCACCTTCTCATAGTCCTGGAGTTTATTCCTGGACGTAGTAGGCTTCACCCGGGTCATTGCCCTGTCGAAATGATCCATGGTGATTATGATAGAAGTTGAAACTTCCTTTGCCATTTCCCTCTCCATACCAGGGGTGATTACCTCTCTCAGCGCCATGATAGACGCCTCGCGGCAGATAGCCTCGATATCTGCTCCTACGTAACCGTCAGTCATCCTGGCCAGTTCGGTCAGGTCAACCTTTTCATCCAGCGGCTTGCCTTCCACGTGAATCTTGAATATGGCATTCCTGGCTTCGGCATCAGGCGGTGTGATATACACCAACCGGTCCAGCCTGCCGGGACGCAGCAGTGCCGCATCCACCATATCAGGCCGGTTGGTAGCAGCAATCACCAGCACATCCTTGAGGTCTTCCATACCATCCATTTCTGTCAGCATCTGGCTGATGACCCGTTCGGTCACATGACTGTCAAAACCGGCTCCCCTGGTAGGTGCAATGCTATCCACTTCATCAAAGAAGATAACAGTAGGACTGGCCTGTCTTGCCTTCCTGAACACCTCGCGCACAGCTTTTTCACTCTCGCCCACGTATTTGCTCAACAGTTCAGGACCTTTAATGCTGATAAAGTTGGCCTCGCTTTCGTTGGCCACAGCCTTTGCCAGCATGGTCTTGCCTGTACCAGGCGGCCCGAAAAGCAATAAACCCTGGGCCGGTCTGGTATCAATCGCCTCGAAAGCTTCAGGGTACTTGAGCGGCCATTCCACAGCCTCAACAAGTTCCTGCTTAACGAGGTCCAGTCCGCCGATATCACCCCATTTCACCTGGGGTACCTCAAAGAATACTTCCCTCAATGCCGAAGGTTCAATGTTCTTCAATGCATCTTCAAAGTCAGTAGTGGTCACTATCAGTTTGTCCAGCGCCTCATCAGGTATTTCCTCATCAATGTTTATCTCTGGAAGGAACTTGCGCAATGCGTGCATGGCAGCTTCCTTGCCCAGTGAGGACAGGTCAGCGCCAACAAACCCGTGGGTACGGTCGGCTATCATCTTAAGTTTGCCGTCATTATTTCCTTCACCTTTTAGTTCGGATGTGAGCGGCATACCACGTGTGTGCACCTGGAGAATCTCCAGCCTGCCATTTGCATCCGGGATACCTATCTCTATCTCACGGTCGAACCTGCCGCCCCGGCGTAGTGCCTCATCAATGGAATTGGGCCTGTTCGTAGCAGCGATGACGATGACCTCGCCTCTGTTTTTCAACCCATCCATCAGGCTGAGCAGCTGGGCAACTACCCTGCGCTCTACTTCACCAGTAACCTCGCCCCGCTTGGGAGCGATACTATCTATCTCATCAATAAATATGATGGTGGGGGCATTCTTTTCAGCCTCATCAAAGATGTCCCTGAGATGCTTTTCACTCTCACCGTAATACTTGGATACAATCTCCGGACCGCTGATGGACACGAAATTAGCATCGGTCTCGTTAGCTACTGCCTTGGCTATCAGGGTCTTGCCCGTGCCTGGCGGCCCGTGGAGTAGTACGCCTTTTGGCGGTTCAATTCCCAGTTTCTGGAATAGTTCCGGATGGCGCAACGGAAGTTCTATCATCTCCCTGACAAGTTCTATCTCGCGTCTCAAACCTCCGATATCCTCATATGTGGTATGTGGTGCACCGATAAGTTCGCTCTGGTTGACAACCTCTTCCTTGAGGTGAATTGTAGTGCTCTTACCCACGAACACCGGACCAGTGGGCTGTGTGGTCACCACAACAAAATTCAATGGATTGCTGACCGTCTCAATCCTTATCTGCTGTCCTTTCTTGATAGGCCTGCCTTCCAGCAGCCTGTGAATGTACTGTGCTCCTCCCACCATCCTGACGGCCTGCGTTGGTGCAAGGGTGACCCTCTTTGCTTCCTTAGCCTCTGCCTTTTTAATCATTACCTTATCATCCAGGCTCACCCTGGCGTTATTCCTGATATTGCCGTCAATCCTTAACACCTCCTTACCCCTGTCCTCAGGGTAAGCAGGCCAAACAATAGCATAGGTGGTGTCCTTACCATTGATCTCTATGTAGTCGCCGCTTACCAGTTCGAGCTCTTCCATCTTTTCACGCTCGATACGGGCGATATCACGCCCCACATCCCTGTGATGGGATTCTGCGACCCTGAGTGTTAATTCTTTGGCCATTTTTTATTTCTCCTTTGTTTTAGTACACGAAGTATAACTTTATGTACTCAAGTTAATCCGACCGAAGGGAGGATTTTCTTGTTCTGTAATTGTAACTTAATTATAGTGATATATCTATTATCCATCTTATATATCATGTTCACCCATCTATCAGCGTTAACAATTCTCTATTGTTAATCTGCCGTTCGTTTATTACACCACGCTCGATCAATGACTGGATCTGCGTTTCAATGAAGTATTCAGGAAGTCCCAGATTCATGGACAGGGAACGCCTGTTCTGGGGTTCCCTTATTACTGTCATCAATATGTCAGCTTCCAGATGGTCTTGTGCCACCTCACGGAGCCAATCGATGCACTGTGCCATGACATCTGACATCTCGCCTTCGAGGTTACGCTGTTGGTTTGCCAACCCCCGCCTCCTTGATTCCAATTCAAAGAGTTTTCGGTTCAGTTCTTTCAGGGCATCTACGGCCTTTGGTTCATCTGCCTGGGCAGGGAATGGTTCCTCTACTCCATCCCCTGACGGATGCTGATGGACCGTACTTGTTTCTACTGTATAGGAGTATGGCGACACAAACACTTCCAGTTTCAGATTTTCTGTTATCTGGTAATATTTCCGCCGCTTTTCGTTAGTATCTGCACGTATCATGCCAATCTGCTCAAGCATATCCAGATGTCCAAGAACCGCTTTGGCTCCAAGCCCGATACGTTCGGTTATCTCGCCGACGTAGCAGGGCCTGGAGGCAAGTAGTTGGAGGATTTTCCTGCGGTTCCCGTTTCCCAGTATGTCAAGCAGTTGAGTCGATTCCATAGACCTGTTCATCCTGATGTTTACTTGTTGTTAACGCAATGTTAGTAACACACTGTTAGTAACATCATGTTACTAACCAATAGTTAGGGTTTATTATACATAAACTTTGCGCACACATTGGTTTTGTTTATAAATTACATCTTGTGTAAAAAGTCATGAATCTATGTATCAAGTCGGGATATGTTACGATTTTTAAAACAAAGCCATTGAGATATGCAATTTCAATTCGTCAACGACCTCCGACCAGATGTCGGAGGCATCTTAAGGGTGCATAACTAATATTAAAATAATTCAAAATTATTATGTAATATCAACCTAAAGTGGGAATAATGATCAAAGTTAACTTCACCAATCATGCTAAAGATATGCTAAAAGAAAGAAAATTTACAGAAGAAGGAATCATATCGGCTTTGATCGAACGAGATTGGTCAGAAGATGATGAAATTGAAACTGAAATTTGGTATGCTTTTAAGAAAATTGGTGAAAGGGTTTTAAGAGTTGTTGTTAAAGGAAGAGAAGAACCATATATTATAATAACAATGTTTTATGATAGAAGATTGAGGAATCGAAAATGAGAATTAAGGTTGATTTAGAAAGCGATGCACTTTACTTTAGAATTAGCGAGGATGCAATCGAGGAAAGTGAGGAAATAAATAAAGGTCTCATTGTCGATTATGATATAAATGGAAGTGTAGTAGGGATAGAAATCCTCAATGTAAAAAATAAGTTCAAATTGGAAGATTTAACTGGGCTCAAATTAGAAATGCCTACAGTCGGAAAGGCAGAGGCATAAGAGAAAATACTTCGCTTATTTACCTCTGGCTTTTTTTATAACTACTAATATTGTGCCCATTTTGCCATATCTTTACGCTGCACATAATTTTCAATCCCGGTAGAGTAAAGGAGTGGCTTTCACCACCCCCTCCTCATCAAACCGTGCATACAGATTTCCCGTAAGCGGCTTTCGTTTGGCATTGTCCCATAGCAGGAGATGGATTCATCATTTGATGCCTCCACCGGTCTCAATCATACAACAATTATTCCACCAACTTCACATATATTAACCAGATGGCGTTTTTCCTTACTTTATTTCGGGAGTTACCTTTCTGGCATTTTTTTTATCCGTTTGGTGTTATATATGCTGATAATCTCGACTCTACCAAAGCTAGAACCCCGTCGCTAAGTTGAGTTTTCTCCTCATACCGTCGCCCCCTGCACCCTGCGGCACAGGTTCGGTATATCATCGGCTCAACTATCATCGCTACTATGAGTTCGTCCGAATTCTTATGCTGCATTGGTCTGGCTTTCCCATTAGGTTATACCTCGCCTACCTGTTCTCCTTCCTTTGAGTTCATTGACCTTGAATCGTGTAGGATATAAACCCTATTTCTGGCAGGACAGCATAAGACCTCCCTCGGTAACATAAAAGAGCATTTGCAACCATCCTGACGATAAC
>JAUWTY010000061.1 GCA_030614485.1 Methanosarcinales archaeon
AGTAGAATTTTTAGCAATGTCCTGAGGAAGGTCCTGCCATCAATACCGTACAACCTCTTCTACTAATCCCCCAGCTACTCCCAGCACACCATCCAGTATCCACTCAACCCCCCTATCCCCCATCTCAATCCACCCCTTCCCCCCGAATATCTCCTCATACACCCGACGCCCCACTATATCATCATTCCCTGGCGCCAATCTAATAATTACTGAACCCGGGGGTACATGAGTGTGATGGGTTATGCCGTCCCGGTCACCATCGGTAATCCCTATCAAGGGTATGCCCAGCCTGGTCAGCAAATCACCGGCCACTGCAGTAGTATCATCACCCACAGTCACAGCAACATCTGCATCCTTTGCAATTTCAAATGTCTGCTCTGCCGAATGGTCGATAATCACCGCAATTCCTGATACCTTATGTTCCAATACCCTGGGTGTAACATCAGCAGTCCTCAACGGACCTGACCTCACAATAGCAGTTGAGAGGTCAACACGCTCCAGTTTTTCTACACCATGTGGTTTCATCCTGCCGCCCTGAAGTTCAATAATTTCGCCACCCCTGGCAACGATACACACCTCATCCGACAGGGCCTTCCCGATTACTATGCCGTTAACGGTCACGTATTCACCTGGCCTGACTCCGGCAACTCTCCTCTTGACCATGTCACCTTTCATCTCGATGCACGTCCGGGATTCTGACGGCTGGACTACCCTGGCTCCTAATCCTTTTTCAAGCTCGACCAGCAGGGCATGCATCAGCAGGGAATCTTTCATTTCAGTCCATGGTATCAGTGCACAGCTGCCGTCCCCTGACCGTGTGAACTCAACCTGTATCAGCGGCACCGTAAAAGAACCAAGTTTTTCAAACACCATGCGCCCAAAAGCAAATCCGGATTCTACACATTTCCCTTCATTGACCAGCAACACCACATCACAACAAGCACCAAGATTCAGGATAGATTCACTGGGCTTCTGGCTAACGCTAATGTCAATAACATCTTCCAATCCCGCATCAATCACGGCTGCCCTGCCCATGGTACCGCCAAGCACAGCCCTGAATTCACCGATACCTGCAAGTATCTCAAATACTCTATAGGCTCTCCCTGAATCTATGACCGCAGGTCCGTGGATAACAACACCAATACGGGTCATGCTGTAAGTGACTATCCGCCACCTTGCAGATTGGAATCGCTCAGTTTTGCTTCCTTTGCCTCATCCTGGGCTTTCTCCAGCACTTCCTCGATCTCTTCTTCAGAGAACAGACGCTCACCCATCTCTGCCTTCTCTTCCAGTTCACTAAGCAAGGTAAGAGATTCAAGCTTATACAACAAGTCGTTGGTGTCGATGACTGCCCAGGCACCTTCAGAGTCACATATGATCTCAGTCACATGACCGGTTGTACCTGTCCTGCCATATTTTACAGGGCTGCCTACCTCAAGGGGTTGGTCGTGAGCATCCACAACAGGATGCGATCCAGATTCACATTCAATTATTTCGGGCATAGTATACCTTCAGTTTAGGATTTGCCTTCAAAGGCATTAATATTTTTGTTAATGCTATTCATCTCTTTTCAACACAGCATGTGCCGCAGCCAGCCTGGCAATTGGCACCCTGAATGGTGAGCAGCTCACATAATCCAGCCCGATGTTGTGGAAGAATATTACACTGCCGGGCTCACCGCCGTGTTCGCCGCAGATGCCGACCTTCAGGTCCGGCCTGGTTGACCGCCCCTTCTCAACACCTATCTCAACAAGCTGCCCCACACCCTGCTGGTCGATTGCCACAAAGGGGTCACTCTCAAGTATGCCGTGTTCCACATAATAGGGCAAAAATTTGCCTGCATCGTCACGACTCAGGCCAAAAGTGGTCTGGGTAAGGTCATTAGTCCCGAAACTGAAGAACTCGGCCTCACCTGCAATCTCATCAGCAGTAATGGCGGCCCGGGGCAGTTCTATCATTGTACCGATAAGGTATTCCAGTTCCACTCCCTGCTCGTCCATGACCTGCTTTGCTACTGTGTCGGCACTCTTTTTGGTTATCTTGAATTCGTTGATATGCCCTACCAGGGGTATCATCACTTCAGGAACGATGTCATATCCTTCCTTTGCCAGTTCGCAGGCTGCCTCAAATATGGCCCTGACCTGCATCTCATATATCTCAGGATAGGTAATGCCCAACCTGCAGCCACGATGTCCCAGCATGGGGTTGAACTCATGGAGGGATTCAACACGTTTCATCAATTCCTGTACTTCATGGAGTTTATTTTCATCACCAGAAGCTTTCAATTTCCTGTACTCTTCCAGCAGTTCATCATGGTTTGGCAGGAATTCATGCAGAGGCGGGTCCAGCAGCCTGATGGTTACCGGATATCCTTTCATTACCTCGAAAATGCCTTTAAAATCACTACGCTGCATAGGCAGCAGTTTATCCAGGGCAACCTTTCTCCCTTCTTCAGTCTCGGCCAGAATCATTTCCTGTACGATGGGGATTCGCTCATCGCCAAAGAACATGTGTTCGGTACGGCACAGACCAATCCCTTCTGCTCCAAAATCCCGGGCCGTCCGGGAGTCTTTAGGTGTATCTGCATTGGTCCTTACACCAAGGGTTCTCACTTCATCTGCCCATTCCAGTATAGTCTCCATTTCACTGTTGATTTCAGGGGTTATGAGCTTCACCGGTCCTATGATAACCTCGCCGGTAGAGCCGTTTAAGGTGATATGATCTCCTTCATTGATTGTATGACCGTTCACGCTGAACAGCCCCCTTTCCTCATCAATCCGGATAGCACCGCATCCTGCCACGCAACATTTGCCCATGCCACGGGCCACCACTGCTGCATGGGACGTCATCCCGCCACGAACTGTCAGTATGCCCTGGGAAACATGCATCCCGCCTATATCCTCAGGTGAGGTCTCGTTGCGCACCAGAATCACTTTTTCACCTGCCAGGGCCATCTCCTCGGCATGTTCAGCAGTAAATACCACTTTACCAACAGCAGCACCCGGTGAGGCAGGGAGTCCTTTGGCCACGGATTCCACTTTTTCATTCGGGTCTATCATTGGGTGAAGGAGCTGGTCCAACTGTTCAGGTTCAACCTTGAGCAGGGCCTCTTTTTTGGTAATCAGTCCCTCATTGAACATATCTGTGGCAATCTTGACCGCTGCTGCTGCAGTACGCTTACCTGTCCTGGTCTGCAGCATGTAGAGTTTGCCCTGCTGGATCGTAAATTCGATATCTTCCATTTCCTTGAAGTGATGTTCAAGCAGTTCCTTGATGTCATCCAGTTGATCATATATTTCAGGCATTTCCTGTTTCAGGGTCTCAATTGTATGTGGAGTCCTGATACCTGCTACTACATCCTCGCCCTGGGCATTCATGAGATATTCACCATAGAATTTTCTTTCCCCAGTGGAGGGGTTGCGAGTGAATGCTACGCCAGTACCTGAATTTTCGCCCATATTACCGTAGACCATGCACTGCACATTCACGGCAGTCCCCCAATCGTCAGGGATACTATTTATTTTCCGGTAAGTAATGGCCCGCTTTGTATTCCATGAATCAAATACAGCATTAATGGATTTCCATAACTGGTCCATTGGGTCCTCAGGGAAGTCCTCACCGGTCTTTGATTTGACCAGTGCTTTATATTTTACTACTACGTCTTTGAGGGCTTCAGTATCCAGTCCTGTGTCATTAGTTACATTCAGTTCAGCTTTCTTGGCGTCCAGGACATTCTCGAATTCCTTATGTTCGATACCCAGCACCACATCTCCGAACATGTTGATGAAACGCCTGTAACAATCATAAGCAAACCTTTCATCCGCTTCCTGTGCAAGACCGATTACAGTCTTGTCATTAAGTCCCAGGTTAAGCACGGTATCCATCATGCCTGGCATGGATATCCGGGCACCTGACCTGACAGATAATAATAAAGGTTTAACCTGGTCGCCAAATTTAATGCCAGTTTCCTTTTCCAGCTTTGAAAGTTGTTCAGCTACCTGTTCTTCTACCCCATCCGGATAATGCTGCTGATGATTGTAATATGCAGTGCATACATCAGTAGTTAAGGTAAACCCTTGAGGGACCGGTATTCCCTGATTTGCCATCTCAGCCAGATGGGAACCTTTACCGCCTAGTAGATTTCTCATTCCAGCATTACCTTCAGTTTTATCTCCACCGAAAAAATATACGTATTTATGGTCTGACACGGTACCGTCCTCCAAATCATATCCTGAATAATTATTTTAAAGCCGACAATTTGACTCAAAATTCAATTAAATCCTTAATAATATTACGGTATGATTTTAGATAACTTTAAATATTCCCCTAAAGTCTGGATGCAGGACAGAAATAAGTTTAAATATCATATAAGTAGACTTTTACTGAAAATACTTTCAAAAAGCAGTCATGTAACTGAACAAGGAGAAGTTTGATTGTCAATAGGATTTGTACTTATTAATGTTTCTCCCGGCAGGGAGCGTGAGGTTTTTGACATTCTGGTGAAGGAAAACAACATCCGGGAGATACATCCCTTATTTGGGGAATACGACCTTATCGCCAAGGTCACAGTAAAAAGCCTGGAAGAACTGGGAGATATAGTTTTTAACAAAATCCGGAAAATACAGGGGGTCACGGATACAAAGACTCTCACTGGTGCTGGTTTTTAATCTTACCAATCATCCTGTCTGCGTCTTCTTATTGCCGCCCAGATTATTAAAAGTAAGGTTGTTGCTGCAAAAACGATTGAAGCAGATGTTAGATTAGCTCTAGGGATTAATAGATTTTCAGCAAAGTTCTTTCTAACATTTATTTTAGTTTCATTTGAGATACGCCCCTTATCGCCGGAGATGGCTGAAACTTCAATAATATGACTGCCTGCAGACAAGGATTCAAGTATGATGCTATGCATCCCGGGTTGAGGGGCAGTTAACTCTTCAATGATATTTCCATCAAGTGTTACACTTGCCGAATCAAATGAATCACTGCCGCTTAGATGATAGGTCACATTTATGCTTTTATTCTCATAAATTGTATCCCCACCGTCATTACTGGACACCTGAACCGATACTGTAATATTGCTATTGCCGTAATTGCTATTATTGCTGTTATTTTCAGTTGACGTAACTGATTCGACGGGGTCTGCATTGATAGGTTCTTCGAACTGGTATAGGTGTTCTATGAACACTGCACTGCGGGTACTGCCCTTGAAAATACTCTTTATATTAAAAGTAATTATAGTATGGTCTTTTCCATTTGAAGTTAATGAGTAATCGAACAAATCATCTCCGTCCATTTTACGTTCCGTGACCATGATATTATCTTTATACAAACCAAGTGTGGTTGAATTAGTCCCGAAATTTTCAATGTTAAGACTATAGCCCTGTTTTAAGTATAGATGAGTGCCAGGTTCAATTTTTTCGTCCTGGTCAATGATCAGAAATCCTGTAGTGGGGCGTGAGGGGTCAATATATTGTATTACCTTCAAAGTAGCGGTTAGATCATCGGTATCCACGTCTAATAATGTTATGGCAAGTACGATGAAATCTTCTTCTTCATATTCCCGGGTAAAATTATAGACCACACCCTTGCTAATGAAGCTGTCTTCGTCAACGGTTTTCCCATCAAGTGTTATCCTTATGATTACCTTGCTCCCGGAAGATGCAGGCTCTATCATTTTAATACTGTATCCCTGATAGAGTTCATACGATTCACCAATACCCAATACCCCCTCACCGGTAAGTATCATCGATCTTGTTTCCAGTGCAAGCGATGGAGCTACAAAAAAAGATGATACAAAAAGCAATAGAAAAAGCAGGACGAGAATTATTTCAATACAAGGTTCTTTTTTCATGTGGACACCATTCAAATAATGGGAAATTAAAAACGTAATTTTCCATGAGTTGTAACTTCATTTTTTTCCAGTACCAACCTGATGATGGCACCGCTGCTGCAAGTACTACAAGGCTCGTGTTTTGTTACGCGGACCACTTTTGCATGTATCCCTCTGGACGTTAGTTCCCTTTCAAGGTCAACTTCACTGAAGTGCTGGTCGTGTCCCAGCACGATGATATCTGGCTGGATATCCATCAAAGGCTTGAACATATCATGCTCGTCACCTAATACAGCATGGTCCACCACTTTCAATGCCTGCAACATGGCAAGTCGCTGCTTTTCAGGAAGCAGTGGTTTGGGTTTATGGTTTACCATTGCGCTACATGCTACTATTACCCACAGTTCATCGCCCAGTTTTTTTGCTTCTTCCAGATACAATATATGTCCTGGATGAAGTATATCAAACGTCCCGGTTGCCAGAACCCTCACCAATTAATATCACCGATATGTAAATTCTGCTGCTTTATCATAAGGATTCCGAAGTTAAAGTTGCATATTAATAATTATAATTATGCCGCTATTATATGATTTTTCCCGAACAAATCCAAAACACATATAAGTACATCATCCAATTTCATTTTTGTGATCCATATGGCTAAAGTAGGATTTATTAAATTGGGAAACTTGGGGATGTCCCAGGTTGTCGATCTCATTCTTGATGAGATTGCTGCGAGACAGGGAATAGAGGTTCGGAGTTTTGGTACAGGAGCCAAAATGGGGAAGGAAGAGGCCGCACATACGAAACACTTCAAGGAATATGAAGCTGATTTCTATGTCATGATAAGCCCAAATTCATCTGCACCAGGCCCCACAGCGGCACGGGAGATATGGAGTGACAAACCTGTCATTGTAA